>JAILGY010000008.1:0-23136 GCA_024696325.1 bacterium
TCGCCCAGAGTGCCGCCCGGCCAGAGGCGTCGTCTTTCGCCCCGCGCGCACAGGGCCTCGGCCATCTTTCGTTCCTCGGCGTTGCCCCAGGTCAGAATCGGCGTACAGTGCGTCTCCAGCAAAGTCAAAAGCTCCTGCCAGCGTTCCTGCGACCATAGTTTGGTGCGCCAGGTGGTGCCGGTATGGCAGACCACCAGCCTGCCCTCAACATTCCTCAAACGTTCGTCAATGACATGCAGGGCCTGTTCCGATGGCACAAGGCAGCCGGCAAGCTCGGGCGGTTCAAAGCCGGGAAAGGCCGCCCGCGCCACCGCCAGATTGCGCTCCACCGCATAGCGGCAACCGGAAGGCAGAACCACCCGGCAGTTGTTCATCAGCAGATTGGGCCATTCCCGCACATCGGCGCGGGAAAAACCAAAACGCCTGGGCGCGCCGGTTATCCTGGAGAAAAAACCGCTTTTGCAGTTGCCCTGCAGATCGAAAACCATATCGTAGCGTGTCTCCCGTAAAGAGCGCAGAATACGTCCCAGACGTGTCAGCTCGCTCAGGCTTTTCTTCCTGCGCAGATTGCGAAGGTTGAGGGGAACAGTCCCGTCCAGCCAGGAAAGCGGTTCCAAAAGCGGCGCGAAGGCCTCGTCCACCAGCCAGTCAATCCGGGCCTGCGGACAGGCACGCCGCAGGTACAACGCCGCCGGCAAGGCATGCACCACATCGCCCAAAGCACTGATTTTCACTATCAAAATTTTCATGTCGAAAATCTCCGCCCGGCACAACGACAAATCGTCAAAGCTTCCATCCGCTTCCAGATTCATTCGGAAGATTCGTGCAGAATGTTTCCGAGGATATTGAGGAACTCCGCATTGTCCAGAATATCATCATGGCCGCAATCTATTGGGAAAAAAGCTCCACCCTTTCCGGACAGTTCGGCAAGTCTTCTCGAATGGGAAATGTTTATCAGGGAATCATGGGTACCGTGAAAGATATACGTCTGTGAGGCCGGATACTTCTTTGCGAACTCCTGCAGAAAATCCGCTGTGGGGATTTTGAATTTGACCAGGAATCTGGGCACAAAGGGGAATTTTTCCCTGGCCAGCTCATCAAACCTGAAATACGGCCCTACAAGAACGAGTTTTGAAATGCCAAAGTTCGCGGCAACTGCAGCCGCCACCCCACTCCCTATGGAGTAGCCCACAACAACGATCCGATCCTTTTTAAAATCTTTTAAAACCCGCTCGAACATCAAATTCGCATCATCAAGCAATGTTTTTTCATTGCCGATCCGGCCTGCGCTTTTGCCAAATCCACGATAATCAAAGATGAAAAAGTCATGTCCCAGATTGGTAAAAAACTCGTTATACGTTCCCCAGTCATCCAGATTGCCGGCATTGCCATGAAAAAACAGTATCGCCGCCTTTTTCGGATCATCCCAGAGAGCCATCCGTTCCAACTGCCGGGCAATACCGGATTTCTTCGCATAAAAATGAAGTCCGCTGAGAACGGCTCCGTCTTTTGCGGTCAGCTGTATTTCTTCAAACCTGGAAGGAAAGGAGAATTGGTGTTCGCTCTCCAATTGTACCGGAGCAAAGATCAGTTTTTCCTGTGAAAAATAGAGCACGAGGCACAACAGAACATAACCCGCCAGAAGGAAGCGGAACAGCTTGAAAAAAATGCTCATGATCTTTTGCCGCACGAAGGTGATAGACTGTCCGCCGGCATTCTCTGTGTACGTTTCAATCCGGTTTCGGCCAAAAGCTCGCGCGCCGCTTCAAGCACATCTTCCGCCGTGACCTCTTTCATGCAGCGAAACTCGCCGGTCGGACAGACCCGCTTCAGACAGGGCGCGCAGTCCAGATCATGCCGTACCACTTTGGCAAGCTGAGTCCAGGGCGAAGTGGCCAAATGATCCGTGGAACCAAACACCGACACCACCGGCGTCCGCAACGCGGCGGCGACATGCATCGGGCCGGAATCGTTGGTGATCATCAGGGAACAACGCGCCAGAAGAGCCATCATCTCCCGAATGGAAGTCCGTCCAATAAAATTGAGCGGTTCATGACGCATGACCGCGGCAATCTCCTCACCTATTTCGCGTTCCTTGACACCGCCGGTCAAAAGAACTTTGAAATCAAATTCATCTGCCAGGCAATCGGCCACTTCGGCGAAACGTTCGGGAAACCAGCGCTTCGCCTCACCGTAGGCAGCGCCCGGATTGATGGCCAGCCATTGCTCCTTTCCCAGCTTTGCGGCGCTCCACTCCATTTCTTCCGGCGTACAGGCCAAAAGCATCCCGGGTTCTGCCTCAACCGGCACTCCGAAACGTTCCAGCAGCCGCAGATAGTACCACACCTGATGCAGATGTTCCTGACGGCCCGGACGCTCCAGAGCATGAGTCAGCAACACGCTGCGGGCATCGCCGCGGTACCCCAACCGCAGGGGAATACCCCCTGCACAGGCCATCAGTGCCGCTTCAAAAGCGTTTTGAAAGAGAATGGCCAGATCAAAATGTTCCTTGCGGAGATTCCTGCAAAAGCGGGCAAAACCGCCCAATCCCCTGTGCGCCGTGCGTTTGTCGAAAGGCAGCAGCCGATCGCAGGCGGGGTGCCCACGCAGCAGCTCCACCACCACAGGATTGGCCACCACCACAATCTCCGCCTTGGGAAAAGCCCGCCGTACGGCCATCATGGCGGGTGTGGTCATGACCGCATCCCCTATCCAGTTGGCGGAACGCACCATAATCTTCTTGACCGGCAACTCAATCAGCGGCTTCATCACCTGTTTTCTCCACCATCTCGGGGATCCCGTCACGCACCGGATAGGACCGCCGGCAAACGCTGCAGACCAATCCCCCTCCTGTATCGTTCATCACCGCCTGGCCACAGGACGGACAGGCCAGCATACGCACCAGATTCCCGGAAACCGTTTCCACCGCATCTTCCAGTACGGCCTCCAGTTCTTCCTGCTTGTCAAAGATCACTTCCAGGGGAATGGCATAGCAGGGAACGTCAAAATCGCCGGCACACAGTTTGACGGCATCCTTTTCGGTCGTCAACAGACAGTCCACACCCTGCGCCCAGCGCCGCAACTCCGCCTTCTTCAAAGCGGAAAAACGCGCATGATCGCGCAGGGAGCGACAACGCTCCGGAAAAATACCGCATTTTTGCAAATCTTCAAAAAAATTCTCCGGATGCGCAATGCCGGCAAAGGCCGCGCACTTCAGTTTTCGCAACCGCTCAAGCGGCAGACGTTCGCCGCCGAGGGAAATGGCCTCCTCCGCCAAAAGATGCCGGCAGTGAAAGGCCCGTCCCGGTACGGGAAAATGCTCCTGGCCGTTACTGTGTGAAAAGAGGAAAAGATCGCCGCGTGAAAGCGCCTCCGGAAATTCACGCAGGGGGCCCGCCGGCAAAACCCGCCCATTGCCCAGCGGCCGCCGGGCGTCAAGCAGGACGATGTCGAGATGCCGCCGCACCGCAAGATGCTGAAAACCATCATCCAAAACAAGAATTTCGGCGCCCAGTTCTTCCACCGCCAATTTGACCGCTTCCGCGCGCCGCCGGGCGACTACAACGACAAGTTCCGGAGTACGCCGGGCCAGCAGCCAGGGCTCGTCCCCGGCCAATTCCGGAGGAATCTCCGGGCCACGCCCCCGGCAGACCACCCGGTTTTCACCCATTTCCCGCCGCCCGTAACCACGGCTGAGAACAGCAACTTTTTTGCCCCGTCGCAGAAAAAAACGCGCAACCCATTCGGTAACCGGCGTCTTTCCTGTCCCCCCCACCGCCAGATTGCCGACAGACACAACCGGTACCGGCGCTTCCAAAGAGGGCAGCACCCCATGGCGATACAGCGCGGCACGAACCTGGTTCAGCGTACCGTAGAGCCAGCCGCAGCCATACAGGGGATATTTCAGCAATTCGCAAAAAGAAGAAAAAACGCGCATGGATACCAGGGGAAAAAGCGGAGAGGATATGGGAAAAAGCACCTCGTTTTCACGCAAAACATACTTTTACGGTTCCGGCAACAGCCGTCTAAGAATCGCCATGGTCTTTTCGGTCGCGCCCTGATTTTCCATCAGCAGCCGGAAACCATGCTCGCCCATCTGTCCACGCAACGAGGCATCACGCAGCAAACCGGCGGCTTTTTCCTCCAGCTCCGCCTCATCCCGCACCTGGACACCGCCTCCCGCTTCCAGCAGCAGCCGGACAATCTCTCTGAAATTGTGCATATGCGGACCGAACAGCACCGCCCTGTGCATCAGGGAAGCCTCCAACACATTATGCCCTCCTACCGACACAAGGCTGCCGCCCACAAACACGAGATCCGCCAACGCGTAGAGCCGCAGCATCTCGCCCATGACATCCATCAGCAACACGCCACCTTCTGTAAAAAGTGCCTGGTCCGGTGTAATTTCACTGCGTAAACGCAGGACGAATCCTTCTCGCCTGACCAGCTCCGCGACCGCACGAAACCGGCGGGGATGACGGGGAGCCAGCGCCAAAACCAAAGATGGCCATTGCATACGCAAACGGCCATACACCCGCAGCAGGATCTCCTCTTCTCCTTCATGCGTACTCCCGCAGGCCCAAACCAGCGATTCTTGCGGCAAACGAAATTCTTCCCGCAGTTGCGGACAATCGGCAGGAGCCACAGCATTATCCGCCCGCATATCGAATTTCAGATTGCCGGTCACGGTCACCCTTTCCGGCGGCGCGCCAATCCGGCAGGCCCGCTTGGCATCCAGCGCTGTCTGCATGCAGAACGCGGCGAACTCGCGCATGACCCAGGAAGTCAAACGTCCCGCCCAACAGTAATGGGGAAAGGAACGATCCGAAAAACGTCCGTTGACCAACACGACAGGTATCGTCCGGCGATAGGCCAGCCGCATCAGATTGGGCCAAATTTCCGTTTCGACGATCAGAATCAGACAGGGATGAAAGGCGCGGAGAGCCCGGCGAATAATACCGGAAAAATCGAAAGGAAAGTAAAAACAGGCGTCAACTTCGGGAATTTTACGTGCCACATCCTGCCCGGTTTCGGTAACGGTAGTCATGACTACCGCATACTGCGAAGCAGTCTGCCGCAAGGCCCGTAACAGGGGAATGGCGGCGCGCGCTTCTCCCACAGATACCGCGTGAATCCAGATGACCTTCCGTCCTTCAAGCGGCTGCAAACGCTCACGACGATAGAAGCCAAAACGTTCCCTCAGGCCACGTCTTACCCTTCCACGCCGCAGCCCCCGGAAAAAAAAGCCCACCAGGAGAAATGGCATCGCAATCAGGAACAAAATGTCATACAGCAGATACATGCCACGCCTCCAGACAACGTTCGGTTTCCTCCTGATTGACTTCCATCTCGCGCTGCAGACGGAGGCGAAAAGCCTCCACTTCTTCCTCCGGTCGGGCAAAATACGGCCCGGAATAGCGAAAGACGCATTTGGCACCGGGATAAGGCAGTACAAAGCGGTCCCATGACGCAAAACGGTGCCCGCGACTACAGGCAAAGGATCCCAAAAAAACCGGGCAGCCACTCAGTTTGCCCACTTGTGCCACCCCCGCCTTCATTTTGTGACGCGGGCCACGCGGGCCATCCGGAGTGATCCCTATATCCACCCCCGATTCAACAAGTTGCACCATCTTTTTCAAGGCCGCGGCGCCATGGCGTGAGGACGACCCGCAGACGGCACCGCATCCAAAACGCCGCATTATGGCGGTGGCAATGGCGCCATCCCTCGAAGCGCTCATCAGCGCCCGGATTCCCGGACCGCGATAGACCTTGATCATCAAAAGCATCTGATCATGCCAAAAGCCCAGGACGACACCCCGCCGTTGCGCATGAAAGGGCAAAATACTCTCTTCATTCTCGATCTTCACCCGCATGGTAAACCATAGCAGGTCAACCATCACTCGCGCCAGAACGGGCACAAGCCCGAAAAGCATCTTATCCCGAAGCCATTTCCCCATTGCGCCCCGCAAACTGGAATTCGTACAGTTTGTGATAGAAGCCCCTGGCCGCCATCAACTCCGCATGACTGCCCATTTCCACAACCCGGCCATTGTCGATCACCACGATCTTGTCCGCTCCGCAGATGGTGGACAGGCGATGGGCGATAACAAAGGTGGTGCGATTTCGCATCAGATTGCCCAAAGCCTTCTGCACCACCGTTTCGCTCTCCGTATCCAGAGCGCTGGTCGCCTCGTCCAGAACCAGAATCGGCGCATCCATCAACAGGGCCCGCGCAATGCACAGGCGCTGGCGCTGTCCCCCGGAGAGCCGCACGCCCCGATCGCCGATGATCTCGTCGTAACCTGCCGGAAGTTCACGGATAAATTGATCGGCATAGGCGGCAACCGCAGCCTTGCGCACCGCTTCTTCCGAAGCATCCGGGCAGCCGTAGCGGATGTTTCCGGAGACCGAATCGTTGAACAGGAAGGTCTCCTGATCTACCAGGGCCACATTGCGACGCAGACTCTCCGAAGCAATCTTGCGAACATCGTGCCCATCTATGCTGACACAGCCCTCCTGCACGTCATAAAATCTCAAAAGCAACGAAACTATGGTCGTTTTTCCGGAACCGCTCGGCCCCACAAGAGCCACCACCTCACCAGGAGAAACATGCAGCGAAAAATCCTCCAGCACCGTTTGGCCGTCATAGGCAAAATGCACATGGTCAAACACCACCTCGCCACGCGCCCGCCCCATGGAAAACGCCTCCGGAGCATCGGTAATATCCGGGCGGTGATCGAGGATTTCAAACACCCGCTCCGCAGAGCCCATCACCGCCTGTGCAGTGTTGTTCAGCTTGATCAAACGCCGCAACGGCACATACATCATGATGATGGCGGTTCCAAAAGAGAAGAGCTGTCCCAACGTGATCACGCCGTTGATCACCCGGTAGATGCCAAACCAGAAGACCGCCGCCACTCCTATTGAGGCAAGCACTTCCACAATTGGGGCCGAAAGCGAATCGTACAGCGCCACGTTGCGGATAAAGTGGTAAAAGTTGCGATTCTCCCGCATGAACTTGTCGCGTTCCCGCGTTTCCGTTCCAAAAGATTTGATGATCTTCATGCCGGAGAAGGTTTCCTGCAAAATGGCGGTCAAATCGCCCAAAACCGCCTGGCCGGCCTTGGAATTTTTCTTGATGCGCCTGCCGACGCAGATGCCGGGGAAAAATGCCAACGGCAGTACCAGAAAGGCGACAGATGTCAACTTCCAGTCATTGTAGAAGGCAAGCCCCAAAAGTCCCACAAGCGTCACGCTCTCACGGATGCCATCCACCAGCATGTCCGCGGTTGCGCGTTGCATAACGCCCACATCGTTGAGAATTCGCGACATAAAATTGCCGGCCGTATTCTGATTGAAATACCCCAGCGAAAGTTTCAGGCAATGACTGTACAGTTCGTTGCGGATATCCTGCACCACCAGCGCACCGGCGGTTTTGATGCAGTACTCCTGCACAAACTTCCCGCTGCCTTTCACGGCAAACAGCAGGACAATGAAGAAGGGCACCAGCGGTATCAAGGCCCGATCCTGCGGCTGAAGCACCTTGTCCACCAGGGGCTGCACCAACTTGGCGGAAGCCACATCGGTTGCGCCCACCAGAATGGAAGCGCAGACCACCAGCGCGATTCTTCCCAGATAGGGCCGGGAATAACGTATCACCCGGCGCAAAACGTCGATGCCTTCCCTCTTAACCATGCGCCTTCCTCCGGCTCAGTTCCGACGCCATGCGAGCAACCCTTTGCGAACAGCCGCCGCTCCCCAGTTTTTCCCTCACCAGCTGCAACCCGTCCTGAACACGCTGACGGTATTCGGCATCTTCCAGCAGAAGCAGCACTTCTTTGGCAATGCCCTCGGGGGAGGCGTCATCCTGAATGAGCTCGCGCGCCACCTCCCTGCCGGCCACAATATTGACCAGACCTATCCACGGAACCTTGACCAGCATCCGCCCCAACCAGTAGGTCAGCCGTGACAAACGATACAGAATGGTCATCGGCGTTCCCGCCAGCGCCACCTGAAGCGTGACCGTTCCGGAAACACAGGCCACCACATCACAGGCGCGGGCCACATCGTAGATATTGTCCCGCAACACACGGATCCTTTCTTCCAGATGACGCGCGGCAATCGCCTTCCGCAAAGATTCCTCGCTCAAGGAGGGCGCCACCGGCAGCACGAACTGCGCCTCCGGCCGTTTTTTCAAAAGAATGCACGCCGCATCCAGAATATTGTCCAGCAAATAGCGCAACTCGTTTCTCCTGCTGCCAGGAAACAACCCAATAACCGGCATGCCATCCTTGAGACGATACTTTTGTAAAAAGGCTTCCCGTGACAGATCGTGATGAAAATCGTCCAGCAGGGGATGCCCCACATACTCAACATCAATGCCGTAGGCGCCATAAAAATCTTTTTCAAAGGGAAGGATGGCCGCCAGGCGATCCACCACCCTGGCAATCCGGTGCACCCGATAACGACGCCATGCCCAAACCTGAGGGCTGATATAGTACAGCACCGGTATCCCCTGGCGTTTGGCAATGGCGGCAAGGCGCAGATTGAACTCGGGAAAATCAATGAGTATCAGCACATCCGGAGGAGCATCGCCACAGAGCAGATTTTTCAAAAGTTTAAAGGCTTTCCAAATCACCGGCAGGCGGGAGAAGACTTCAATCGCGCCCACAACTGCCATTTCGGCATTTGGAAACAGAATCTCGCATCCGGCGGCAGCCATCCGCTGCCCCCCCACACCGTAAAAGGAAAGATTTCCGTCGATTTCCCGGCAGGCCTTGATAAGGTTGGAACCATGCAGATCCCCGGAATCCTCTCCCGCGACGACAAGCGCCTTCCGTGCCTGAAAGGATTCATGTAAAGGGGTTTCTTGCATAAATTTTTCTATCTGTTGGGAGAAAATGGAAGAAAGACGTTTTCAGCGCGCGATCCCCCGCTGACTGTTTTCAAAAAAATCAACGAAGACTTTTAACTCGGGCGTCATGGCAATTTCGGCACCAATGCGCGCCAGAGCTTCTGCCTTGGTAAGGCAGGAACGAAACACCAGACGGAACGCTTCCTTGATGTCATGAATAACTTCGTCGGAGAAGCCCCGCCGGCGCATTCCCACAACATTGATCCCAATGGGTTTGGCCCGATCGCCCTGGGCAATAACATAGGGGAGAATATCCTGGTTGACCATCGAACCGCCGCTGATCATGCAGTGACACCCTACCCGGCTAAACTGGTGAACCGCGCACAAACCGCCCATAATCGCCCAGTCCTGAATTTCCACATGGCCCGCCATGGTTGCGCAGTTGGCAAACACGATGTTGTTGCCTATCTTGCAATCGTGTCCGATATGGGAATAGGACATGAAGAGATTGTTGTTCCCTATGCGGGTCACACCGCCACCGTTTTCTGTGCCGATATGAATGGTGGCGAATTCGCGGATCTGGTTCCCATCGCCAATAACCAGCCGGGTCGGCTCGCCGCGATATTTGAGATCCTGGGGAATGGCGCCAAGAGCGGCAAATTGAAAAACACGGTTGTTGCGTCCCAGGGTCGTCCGCCCTTCTATTACCGCATGGGGACCAATCGTGGTGCCTTCGCCAATTTCCACATGTTCGCCAATAACAGCGTATGGACCGATTTCAACATTCTGGGCAATCCGGGCGCCGGAATGCACTATCGCGGTTTCATGAATCATGAACTGTTTCTCCTCTTTGTCACGTCTCCGCCGCTATACTGGCCTTGAGAAGCGCTTCCGCAACCAGCTCGTTTTCCACATAGGCCTTCCCGTTCATAAAGTAGATGGAACGGCGTCTTCCCGCAAGTTCCATCTCAAACCGCAGCACATCCCCCGGGCGGACAGGGCGGCGGAATCGCACCTTGTCGATCCCCCCGAAATAGGTATTCGCCGTTGGCGGAATCTTGTCCGATACAATCGCCAAAACCGCGCCCGCCTGGGCCATTCCTTCGACAATCAGCACCCCCGGCATAATTGGATTGCCGGGAAAATGGCCCTGGAAGAAAGGTTCGTTGATCGTCACATTCTTGAGCGCGACAAGCCGTTTCCCCTCTTCCAGGTCCAGAATCCGATCGATCAGAAGAAAAGGAGAGCGGTGGCGAAGAACATTCATAATTTCCAGAATATCCATTTTCATTGCCGATCTTTTCCCATCTGCTCTTCAAGCATTTTTACTCTGTTTTGCAACTGTGAAAGGTCGTGACGCATTTCGGGCAAATGTCCGAAAGTCAGAGACGCCTTGAGCCACTGCCGATGAGGAATCACAGGCACACCGGAAAGCAGCTGATTCGGCTTCAAATCGCTCCCGACTCCACCCTTGGCGGCTATGGTGACATTGTCGCCAATCTTGAGATGCCCGGCAATGCCGGTCTGGCCCCCAAAAGTGCAGTGCCTCCCGATTTCCGTACTTCCGGAAACTCCCACCTGGGACACAATAATTGTATTTTCCCCAATGACAACATTATGTCCCACCTGCACAAGGTTGTCGATCTTTGTTCCCCGCCTGATCCGCGTTTCTCCCAATGTGGCGCGATCGATACAGGTGCTGGCACCAATTTCCACATCATCCTCAATCACTACCACACCTACCTGCGGAATCTTGAAATAGGCTTCACCGTCCGGAGCAAAACCAAAACCATCGCCGCCGATCACCGCTTTCGGCTGAATGATGACGTTGGCGCCTATACGGCAATGTTCCCGCACGACGACGCCGGCATGCAGCAGGGAATTGTCGCCGATTTCCACGCCGTCATAGAGAACCACATTCGGATACAGGATCACGCCGTCTCCTATCCGGACATGCTCACCGACAACACAGCCCGGATAAACCGTCACATCGTTGCCCAGCACCGCGCTTTGCGCAATGGAACTTCCCGCCATGACTCCCTTTGCCTGCGAGGGAGACAGGGTCAGAAAAGTGAGAATCTGGGCGAAAGCCAGATAGGGGTTCCTGCAGACAATGGCCGCCGCGCAGGGAAATTCCACACCAGGTGGCAAAATAATGGCGGACGCGCGGCATTCCGGCACCAACTTGAGATACCTGGGATTGGAAAGAAACGCGATTTCTCCTTCTTCGGCCTTGTCGAGCGGAGCAACTGCCCGGATTTCCAGGTCCGGATCGCCGATCAGGTTTCCTCCCACCAATTCCGCCAATACTTCCAGCTTAGCCAAGATTTCCCCCTTTGTTGGATGCTTTTGCCGCGCGTTTTTGAAAAAATTATCTTTTAACGGCGTTTCTGATCATGCAGACGAATCAGCTGATCGGTCAAATCGATCTCCGGAGCGCCATAGACGATGGAACCCTCGCCACGCTCCATAATAAGCGTGTAATTCCCCTTTTTCCCCATATCCCTGACCAGCTCCAGCAACTCGCTCACAATGGTCCGTGTATAATCGTTGTCCTGCTGTTTGATGGCATCTTGGGCATCTTTCGTAAAACGCTGAAAATCCTTGATTTTCTGCTGATATCTCCGTTCCTTGTCGGTTCTTGCGGTATCGGAAAGCACACCGCCCCGCTTTTCCAGTTCATCTTTCAGACTTTTCAGCTCGCGCTGACGAGAACTGAATTCCCTTTCATACCCATCATATTTCCTCTTGATTTTGTCCTTGGCGTCTTTCCCTGCCCGGCACTGGTTAAGCGCCTTCTGCAAATCAACATAGGCAATTCTTGTTTCCGCCGCACCAACCCACGCCGGAGCAGACAGCACCGCCATGACGACCACTATGCTCCAAACCATCAATTTCCGTGCATTCATGCCTTTTCTTTCTCCTTCTTTGTTTATGAGCGACACTCTTAAAACATTCTGCCAATGGAAAAATCGACTTCCGAACGGCTTTCCCCGTCTTTCGGATCCAAATTGTAGCCCCACTCGATACGCAGCGGCCCCATGGGACTCATCCAGCGAATACCCGTACCGACACTGTATCGCATATCACTGAAATACTCCTGGTCATCGCTCCAGGAATTGCCCGTATCGAAAAACACCACTCCTTTCATCTTGATGTCTTTCAGCAGCGGGAAAATAAATTCAAAGTTGAAAAATGCTTCCTTGACTCCGCCAAGGTAATCACCGGTTTCCGGATCCCGCGGCCCAACCTTGCGATAGTCAAAGCCACGAATACTGTACATCCCGCCCAGGAAAAACTTCTCGTCAATCGGAATGGGCTCGTTGTTGACTTCCTGAATATAGCCAATCTCACCATTGATGGAAAAAACGGTATCCCATTTGAACGGGAAGAAATGTCTGTGGGAAGCTATATATTTGACAAAATGCTCGGAGCCGCCAATTCCGGCATATTCGACCGAAGCACTGCTCAAATATCCCGAAGAAGGATCGAGTTTATAATCACGGGTATCCCGAGAGAGAATGGCCGTAATGGAAGAAAGCGTGGAGCGGCCTTCCTGACTGCGAATATAGTAGGAAGCATCGTCATCCACATCGGAGATTTTCTTCTTTTCATAACGATAGATAAAGGTAATGCGGTTGTCGCTATAAAAAGGAATGCCCAATTTGATATCGCCACCAATCGCGTCACGGGTAAAATCGTCCCATTCCCGTTCCGTTTTGTACAAGTCGAAGCCCAGCTGCATGTTCTTGTCCAGAAAATAGGGATCCATAAGACCGACACGGAATGTGTTGGACGAACCGCCCAAACCAGCGGCGACAATCCCCTGGAGTCCCAATCCCAGGAAATTTTCCTGACTTGCCATTCCTTGTATAATAAAGCCGTCCATGGAAGAGTAACCCACACCTGCGGAAATACTTCCCGAAGGCTGTTCCTTGACGTCCACATCCACATCCAGCAAGGTCGGGCTCTTTCCCTTGGACGTACTGACACTTACCTCTTCGAAGAAACCGAGATTTTTAATCCGCTGCTGACTCTTCTTCAATCCGGAAGCACTATACAGATCACCTTCCTTGAACCGCATCTCTCTCCGGATAACCTTGTCGCGCGTTTTGGTGTTTCCCCTGATATGAATGTGATCGAAATGAACCAGGCTCCCCTCTTCAACATCAAGATCCACGGTAACGGCCCGTTCCGCCTTATTTACCGAGGTTTTGGGAGAAACATTGACAAAAGCATAACCCCTGTCTGCATAATAATCGCTCAGAGCGGTAATGGATTCACGCATGTTTTTACGGCTGAAAACATCACCATCCTTGACCTTCAACAGCTTGAGCAAAGTTTCCCTATCGGTAAGAAGATCCCCTGTTATGTCAATCTTTTCAATATGATATTGTTTTCCTTCTTCGATATCATACGTCAGGATCAATCCATCCCGATCCTTGGTAAGCTCGATCCTTGGCTCGCTCACCACTACATCTATATAACCTCTGTTAAAATATTCGTCCGCTATTCGCTCCCGATCGATACGGGCTGCTTCCTCACTGTATTTCGCGCCGTCAAACATCCACGAAAGGAGAAACACTTTCTCTCCGCTTTCCATGGCCTTTTTCAGCTTGCGATCCGAAACAACCGTATTGCCATTGAAAACAATCTTCTCGATACGGTTTTTGACTCCTTCCTTGATCTTGACATTTAAAATCGCTTCATTGTTATTAACCAATTCGGTATCGGAAGAGATTTCAACAGCATAATATCCCTCCTTGTGATACTTCCTGCGCAAATTCGCAATACCTTGTTCAATTCTCTGAGGATTCAAAAAATCGGGGGCGTTCACCGCCAAGGCGGTTTCCAAATCCGCTTTCTTAAGTTTTTTATTACCGGTTATCTCGACCTTGCGGACCACGGGATATTCCTTGACCGTATACGTCAATACCGTGACGCCACCTTCCTGGGAAACATCGGCGACTACATCACGAAAACGGCCAAGCTGATAGATGGCGCGAACATCCTCATCTATCATCGCCTCGGATACGGTCATGCCGCTTTTGACTTTTACCGAATTCAGAATGGTGCCAACTTCCACACGATTGTTGCCACGAATGTTCACTTCTCCAATCCGAAAACTTCTTTCGGCCGATACGCGAGAACAGTCAAGCACCATCCCCAACAGCAAAAAAAACAAACAGAAAAAAATCTTGTTTTTCATATGCATAAAAGGCCAGACTCCCCCCTTTGGACAAAAATTGTTTCAATATAAGGTAAAAGCCAGTCTCTGTAAACCGCTATCCGTCGATGCGGCCGTCCTTCATAACAACAACCCGGTCCTGGCGGCGTGCCAACGCCGCATCGTGCGTCACTATCAGCATGGTGAAATCTCCTTCGCCATGCAGCCGATTAAGCAATTCAAACATCTCGTCCGAAGTACGGCTGTCCAAATTGCCGGTCGGTTCATCCGCAAGAAGAATGCGCGGCCGCATGACCAGCGCCCGGGCCACAGCCACACGCTGCTGCTCGCCACCCGACAATTCTCCCGGTTTGTGAACAAGCCTCTGCTTCAACCCTACCTGTTCAAGCAGCAGGGTAGCACGCTCCTTGGCCTGCTCCACGGGCCAGCGCGCTATCAATGCCGGAATCATCACATTTTCCAACGCGGAAAATTCCGGTAACAACTGATGAAACTGAAAAACAAAACCGATGGTTTTATTGCGGAAAGCATCTCTTTCAGCACTGTTTATCTGAAAGATATCCTTTCCGTCAATGCGTACAGTTCCCGAGCTGGGATAGTCCAGACCGCCAAGGATATGCATAAACGTCGTTTTGCCGGCTCCCGACGTCCCCATGATGGCAATACGCTCCCGCTCGCCGACAATCAGATCAATGCCCTTCAAAACCTCTACCCGGCTCTGCCTGGTTTGAAAGACTTTGGTAAGATTTTGCACAGCTATCAGGCTCATTTGGTGCTCCCGGGGCCGTTTGCCAATTCATGGCCACCCTCTTGAATCATATACGTCACAAAAATTCCCAATATCTCAATCATAGCGCAATGCTTCCGAGGGAGCCATTTTTGCGGCACGCCACGCCGGATAGATTGTCGCCAGCAGGGAAATGGTCAGCGCCATAACAACAACGGCCATTACATCGCCGGTGTGCACAACCGAGGGGAATTTTTCCATACCATAAACCGACTGATCAAAGATTCTTAATCCCAGCACCCTTTCCAGCCATTTGATGATGGGATCCGCGTTGCGTGCCAGCACCACTCCCGCCACCGTGCCCAGTGACGTTCCCAAAACTCCAACGATGAGTCCTTCCAGAACAAAGATTTTCATGATGCTGCGCGCTGTCGCGCCCATGGAGCGCAAAACGGCAATATCCTTGTTTTTCTCCATGACAATCATGATCAGCGTGATGGCGATATTGAAAGCCGCCACCAGCACAATAATGCCCAGCACGATAAAAAGCCCCAGTTTTTCCAACTTGATTGCCGAAAGAAACGAGCCAAAAATATCCTGCCAGGATCGAACATTCAGAGGAGCCCTCAACTGGCTGCGCAGTTCCGCTGTTGCCATTTCGGTATGATTGAGAGAATCCAGCTCGACCTCCAGACCGGAGGCCCGTCCGTTAAAATCCAGCAGATTTTGCGCCGATTCCAGCGATATATATCCGAAATAGGCATCCAGCACACCACGCTGCTGACGAAAGACCCCCACCACCCGAAACGGTTTCATCTTGGGAATAACCCCAAAGGCTGTCACCGTGAATATCGGCGGAATAACGTGAATCGTGTCTCCTACTCCCACATCCAGCGCTGTCGCCGTAGGCATCCCAATAAGGATCCCGCCAACACCCTCTTTCTGGTTAAAAATCAAATCCCGAACATTCTGACCATCCAAAGTCAGCAATGGCTGCGAGAAAATCTTGTTTTGCTCTTCAACGCCCTTGATATTCACAGCGGCAACATTACGCTTGGAAATCAGCATAACTTCCCGCGAAACAAATGGAGAAACCTGAACTACGGATGGAGAAGCAGCCTTCACCTTTTCCGTCAATTCAACATAATTTTCCACTCCACCGTAGCGTTGAATCAGAATATGCGGAATATTGCCCAGAATTTGCTGACGAACACCATCATGAAAACCGGTCATAACCGCCAGGACAACAATGAGCGCCGCAACGCCCAAAGTTACCCCGGCAATGGAAATAAACGATATAACTGAAATGAAGGTTTGTTTACGTTTCGCACGCAAATAACGCAAACTGATAAACCATTCATATCCAAAAAATTTTTTCAACACAACAAATCTTCCTTTTTGTTCGACAAGAATCGGATACAAACGATCTATCCCAAACCGGCACAACCTCTTTCATGCTTTGGTCTCATTCCGTAACTGCGGGAACAGAATAACATCACGAATGGAGGGAGAATCTGTCAACAGCATGACCAAACGATCGATGCCAAGCCCTTCTCCACCTGTAGGCGGCAAACCGTATTCCAAAGCCCGGATATAATCTTCATCCATCTCATGAGCCTCTTCATCACCGGCCTTCCTTGCCGCCAGCTGCTGCAGAAAACGCTCTTTCTGATCGTCCGGATCGTTCAGTTCGGAAAAACCATTCGCCAGCTCCCGTCCCACAATAAACAGCTCAAAGCGATCCACCACATCGGGATTGTTGTCGTTTTTACGGGAAAGCGGTGAAATCTCCGTGGGATAGCCGGTCACGAAAGTCGGATTCCACAGATGGGGCTCCGCCACGGCATCAAAAAGCTCCGCAAGAACTTTGCCATGCGACATTTTTTCATCAAGGGAAACGCCTTTGCTTTTCGCAATGTTGCGAATTTTTACATCATCCTCCAAATCCTCGGGAGCAATGCCGCCATATTCGCAGATGGCCTCCTTCATGGTCACACGCCGCCACGGCCGGGAAAAATCAACGGCACGGCCATCATAGCACACCTGACCGCCACAAACCGCCTGAGCCACTTCACACAGCATTTCTTCGGTAAAAGTCATCAGATATTCATAATCGACATAGGCCTGATAGAATTCCATCATGGTGAATTCCGGATTATGCCGGATGGAGATCCCCTCATTGCGGAAATTCCGATTGATTTCAAAAACCCGCTCCAGTCCGCCAACCACCAGCCTCTTCAAATACAACTCGGGAGCGATGCGCAAATACAACTGCATTTTCAAGGTATTGTGATACGTAACAAAGGGCTTGGCCGTCGCACCTCCAGCCAGGGGATGCATCATCGGCGTTTCCACTTCCAGAAAATCATGCCGCTCCATGAACGACCGGATCAAATTGATAATGCGGCTCCGCTTCTTGAAAATTTCCGCCACATCCTGATTGACAATCAGATCGACATAGCGTTGACGGTAACGTGTTTCAACATCCGTCAATCCATGCCATTTTTCCGGCAGGGGCGTAAATGATTTGGTCAACAGGCGCAAGCTGCTGGCACGGAGGGAAAGCTCGTTGGTTTTCGTACGGAAGGGCACACCAATCACACCAACGATATCGCCTATATCAAGTTTGCGGTACAGTGCAAAGTTGTCCTCGCCGATCTGATTTTTCCCAATATAGATCTGAATTTTTCCCTTTCGATCCTTGAGCTGGACAAATGCGGCCTTGCCAAAGTCTCGACGGGCCATGATCCGTCCCGCTATACGGTACTCGGTTGTGCACTGTTCCAACTGCTCTGCCGTTTCATTTCCATGAACGCGCACAATATCTTCCGTGGTATGCGTCACCCGGAAATCATTGGCAAAAGGGTTTATGCCTTCGGAACGCAGTTCAGCAGCCTTAACACGGCGCCGGTTTGTCATCTCGGTACTTTCATCCATCTTCCAAATCCCTCGTTCTTATTTAAATTTGACTGAAAAACGGCCCTTTGATCAGTCGTCATTCGAATCATTATGTTTGCCCAACAGATACGCCTCGACAAAACCTTCCAAATCGCCATCCAAAACCACATCGGCATTGCCAACCGCGTAACCGGTACGGTGATCCTTGACCATTTGGGAAGGTTGAAGCACGTAGGAACGGATCTGGCTTCCCCAGGCGATTTCCTTTTTGCCGCTGGAAAGCCGTGCGGCTTCTTCCTCTTTCTTCTGCAATTCACGCTGATACAAAATCGCCCGCAGCTGGCGCATGGCAGTCGCCTTGTTGCTGTGCTGGGAACGCTCGTTCTGGCAGGCAACAACCACTCCTGTCGGCAGATGGGTAATACGCACCGCCGAATCGGTCTTGTTGACATGCTGTCCCCCCGAACCGGTGGAACGATAGGTATCTATCCGCAAGTCCTTTTCATTGATTTCCACGGTTACATCATCGGGAAGCTCGGGGAACAGAAAGACCGATGCAAAGGAAGTATGGCGACGGGCATTGGAATCATACGGGGAAATACGCACCAGCCGGTGAATGCCATTCTCGGAACGCAACCAGCCATATGCATAATCGCCTTCAATATTCACGGTCACATTTTTGATGCCGGCCTCTTCACCGTCCAGACAGTCCGTTATCCTGGTTTCAAAACCCTTCTTTTCGCAAAAACGAAGATACATGCGCAGCAACATCTCCGCCCAATCCTGCGCTTCCGTACCTCCAGCACCGGCATTGATACTCAGAATGGCGTTATTGGCGTCATATTCTCCAGAAAACATCCGGGCAAATTCCAGTTTTCCCAATGTTGAGTCAACTTGCCCCACGAGTTCACGGAATTCTTCCAGAGCGGCATCATCGTCATCTTCTTTCAGAAGTTCCTTCATCACTTTCAGATCTTCCACATGACCCGCCATGCTCTGCCATGTTTCCACCGTTTTCTGCAGAAGATTACGCTCCCTGGTCAGGGTTTGCGCATGATCGGCATTATCCCAGAACTCCGCCTTGCTGCATTCTGCATCAATCTCGGCAATCCGTTCACTTTTGCCCTCTATGTCAAAGACACCTCCGTAAATCTTCCAGACGCCGCGTTACATTTTCCAACTTGTCGCTGTCTTCTTTTACCATCATGATGAATCTCCTTAAGAATAAGATAAAATTTATTCGGGAACCGATTGATACCACCAACACGTTTTTACCAATATTGAATTTCCGCGACAATACCCATAAAAAAAGCGAGCCAATAACGACCCGCCTTTCTTATGGAAAAGCAGTTGAGATAAAAATTCTCCTGTCCGCATCTGCCTCTACTCTATTAAAAGTCTTTCGAATTCCGGCACACGAACCGGACGGCCATGTTCTCCCACCGCCGCGCCAATAACCACTCCGTCGAGAATCCGCAGGTTGTCGGATGAACGGAATATATCCTGATGAAACGCGATCCGCAACCGGGAAAAGCGCCGCAGGTTCACGCCCACCCAGAAGCAATCCCCGCTTGTCAGCGGATGACGGTAATTCAATTCGACACGTGTGACCACCATATTGATTTTCCGGTGGGACATGGCAACGACATCCATCCCCATCGCTTTCAAAAACGAATTTCGGGTATGTTCCAGGTAGTGTTGATAGATGGCATTGTTGACGATTCCCTGAAAATCGCATTCATAGTCCCGCACCTGAAAATCCAGCGTAAAAGCGTACTCGGATCTTTCCACCGCTCATTCTCTCCTCTCGATCCATTTCCTGCCCTAAAAGTTCCACACAGCATCTTCCTTGAAATTTTCAAAAAACTTTTTAGATTGGAATTGCTTGGATGTCTTTGTTATAAGTAGAGGCCGGCTGTCAACAGGCCAGCCAATATTTTTGTTATCAAACATTTTAATACCGTTTCTTTAAAGTTTTATGATCAGGTTGGGAGGAAGTCAAAAGATGAAAATGCCAGGGAAAATCGAAACCAGAGCCAGCATGATAGCCAAGGACATTCTGAAGGAAACCAACAACGATTGGCTTGCCACCGCGTTGCGGATGTTTGCCATGGCCAAGGACGATCATACGCTGATGCGTGACATCGTCGATCCCATTATCGGCAACAAAATTTACGAGGAACTGGAGTATATCGCCCCCATCAACTTCAATGGCAAGTCGCTTTTGACCTGCCCCCTCTCCACCAGCGAATATATCCTGCTGCGCGACGCCGGCAAGGCTGATTTGGACAAGGAAATCGCCTATATCGAAGAAAACCTGCAAAAGGTTCTGGAACGTGCCGCATGGTTCCATCACGTATCGCAACAGTTGGGAGAGCAGGAAAAGGTCCGTGACCACTTTACGGTGGAAACGCTTGGAGAAACCCGCAAGGACTTTGAACAGAACTGGGACAGGGAAGTCCGTTTCTTCGTTTCCAACCCCTACGAACCCATCAAGAAACTGGCGCTGGAAGCGATTCAGAAGAGCGGAGGCGACTGGATGATGGCCCTGCAGATGCTCACCAACCGTGTCCTGGAAGACCCACAGGCGCTTTACTATCTGACCGCGCCAGAGTTCTTCTCGCCGCTGTGGCAAATTCTGGGGAGCGTTTCGGAGCACAACCTCAACATGGCGCCGCCGATGAATACTCCTTTGAGTTCCGGCTGGATCTTTGGCGACTCCACTCCCGCCGAGTTGAAGCAGGAAATCATCAACTGGGAAAAGAAGGGAAAATCCCTGTTGCGCAAGTTGCGTTGGCTCAACATGATTCGCGAAGCGGTTGGCGAAACGGAAAAAGTTTACCGCCTCCTCAGTGAGCCCCATATCAAAAAATTCTGGAACGACGCCTATCTGTCGGTTCGTTGAAATTCGGGGAAAAGGCTTTTTCAAGGGGAGCTTTTTGCTCCCTTTATTTGTTTGAGGCGAAGGTACTCAAAGAGCATTACCCATGAAATCCGATTCCTTCTGGAAAAGATTGCTGTCCAACCGCATGGCCATGCTGGGAGCCCTGATTGTGGTGGCAATGTTTCTGCTGGCCATCGGGGCGCCGTGTTCCGGTTGGGATCCGGAAGCCATTGACATCAGTGCGGCCCTGTTGCCGCCTTCCCGTCTGCATTTCATGGGGACCGACGATCTTGGGCGCGACGTACTGACGCGCATCCTGTTTGGCGCACGTATCTCGCTTCTGGTGGGCTTTGTATCGGTTGGCATAGCGACGCTTATCGGCATCATCCTGGGAGCGATTGCCGGCTATTACGGCTCCTGGGTAGATACGCTGATCATGCGCCTTGTGGACATCATGCTCTGCTTTCCCACGTTTTTTCTGATTCTGGCAGTCATCGCGTTTCTGGACCCCTCCATCTGGAACATCATGATCGTGATAGGGCTGACCGGATGGATGGGCGGAACCCGACTGGTACGGGCCGAGTTTCTGTCCTTGAGGGAGCGGGATTTTGTCCTCGCGGCGCGTGCGCTGGGCGCAAAAGACATGCGGGTGATCTTCCGGCACATTCTTCCCAACGCGCTTTCGCCGGTGCTGGTTTCGGCAACCTTGGGGGTCGCCGGCGCCATCCTGACCGAAAGCGCGCTGTCATTCCTGGGCATCGGCGTACAGCCCCCCACACCGTCGTGGGGCAACATGCTCATCGCCGGAAAACAGGCATTGGGTTCCGCGTGGTGGTTGTCGGCCTTTCCCGGCTTGGCCATTCTGATCACGGTGCTGGGCTACAATCTCCTGGGCGAAGGCATCCGGGATGCCCTCGATCCCCGTCAATAGCCAAACGTCAGGAGATCGCCGCCATGCCAGAGCTTCCGGAAGTGGAGACCATCCGTTTGGGCCTTGAACCGCTGATCACCGGCAAAACCGTTCAGCGAATCATCACCCGCACTCTCAGGCTGCGCGCGCCGTTGGAGCCCCGCAAGCTGAACTGCCTCCAGGGCGAAAGGCTCACCAGCATTGAACGGCGGGGCAAATATCTGCTGTTTGCCTTTTCCACCAACTGGCTGCTGGTTCATCTGGGGATGTCGGGGGCGCTTGTCTATCTGCCGCAGGCCACCCCCCATCAGCTCCACGATCACGTGGACATCTGTTTTACCGACGGTTCGCTCTTGCGCCTGCACGATCCGCGGCGTTTCGGGCTCATGCTTTTTTTCGCCCAGGATCCTCTGACGTCTCCGTTGCTGGCCCACTGCGGGCCGGAGCCCTTTTCCGCCCAAATGAGCGGCACCTATCTGTTTCAGGCGTCCCGGAACCGTCAGGCAGCCATCAAGAATTTTTTGCTTGATCAGAAAGTGATCGCCGGCCTCGGCAACATCTATGTCAACGAGGCGCTGTTTCTTGCCGGCATTCATCCGGAACGCGCCGCCGGCCGAATCGGCATGGAACAGTACGAGGCACTGGCCGCCAGTATCCGGACAGTGCTCCGGCATGCTCTGGATGCGGGAGGAACCACCCTGCGCGATTACCGTAACGCCGAGGGAAAACCCGGTTATTTCGCCGTGCAACTGCGGGTCTATGGCCGGGCCGGACAACCCTGCCCGCAATGCGGGACAAAAATCCAGGTCAACCGGACAGGACAACGATCGACCTTTTTCTGTCGTCACTGTCAAAAATGAATCACCCAACCTTTATTTTGAAGGAGAGAAGTTTAAAAAATGAGATGGTTTTCGTTGTTGTTGGCAAGCTCCGTACTCATATTCATGAGCGGTTGCTCCCTTTTGACATACAACCTCCCGCAACAGTCTCCGTCCGCCCCGCCGGCCAGGGATTTGACCCTTGAATCAGGACCGCTCAAGGCCGATATGGTTGTCGTCTACAAGTCAAAACGGCTGATGGAACTCCGCAAGAGAGGGAAAACCATCCGGGAATACCGGATTTCCCTGGGGAAGAATCCCGAAGGGCCCAAACTTATGAAGGGAGATAAAAAAACCCCCGAAGGGCTTTACGTGCTTGACTGGCGCAACGGGAAATCCTATTACCACCGTTCCATCCACATCTCCTATCCCAACGCGATCGACATGCTCAGGGCGCAGGAAATGGGCGTAAATCCCGGCAACATGATCATGATTCACGGCATTCCGCCCAGTTACAATCATGCCTCCAATATCCTCAAGCACAGGGACTGGACCAGTGGCTGCATAGCCGTCAACAACAAGGAGATCGATGAAATCTGGGATCTGGTGAATGACGGCACAATGATCTATATCAAACCTTGAAAACCGGTTTTTCAAGGTTACAGAAAACGAAAGAAGCATTCCCAAAACATTTTAAAAAGGAGAAAGACAATGAAAGCATTTGAAATTTACCGCAACGGCAAACTGGTTGCCACCGCCGGAATGGAAGAGGCGGGCGTTCTCTCGGTAGCAGCGGTACGCGGCCGTCATGCGATGGCCAACTTCCCGGAGGATTACCAGAAAAAAATCAAGGAAGC
>JAILGY010000013.1:0-5948 GCA_024696325.1 bacterium
AGCTGGCCGCGCAGCGGCCTGAAGGGGTGCAGTTGCCCGTTTTCAATGCCTGAAATGGCGCATGCCGGTAAAGAGCATCGCGATGTTGTGCTCGTCGGCCGCCTGAATCGATTCGGCGTCGCGGATGGAACCGCCCGGCTGAATGATCGCGGTCACGCCGGCTTCGGCGGCGGCATCCACACCGTCACGGAACGGGAAGAAGGCATCCGAGGCCAGCACCGTCCCTTGCGTCGGCATCTGCGCCTTCATCACCGCGATGCGGCTGGAATCGACCCGGCTCATCTGTCCGGCTCCGATGCCCACCGTCTGATCGGCGGTCGTCAGCACGATGGCATTGCTCTTGACGTGCTTGCAGATCCTCCAGGCGAAATCCAGTCCACGCAGCTCGGCATCCGTTGGCGCGCGCTTGGTCACCACCTTGCAGTCGCCGACCCGCACAATGCCGGCATCCCGCGTCTGCAGCAGCAGGCCGCCGTTCACCCGCTTCATATCCCAGCCATGCCCCAAGGAGCGTTGCAGGCCGGCCACTACCATCACCCGCAGATTTTTCTTGCCCTTAAGGATCTCCAGCGCTTCCTCGCTGTAGGCGGGGGCCACTATCGCCTCCAGAAAAGTGGAGGCCAGCTCATGGGCCAGATCGGCATCCACCTGGCGGTTGAAGCCGACAATCCCGCCAAAGGCCGATACCGGATCGCAGGCGCGCGCCTTGCGGTAGGCCTCCAGCAGCCCCGCATCGCTCAGGGCCGCGCCGCAGGGATTGGTGTGCTTGATGATGACCGCCGCGGGCTCCTCAAATTCCCGGACGGTTTCCAGCGCGCCGTCGATATCAATGATGTTGTTGAAGGAGAGTTCCTTGCCATGCAGCTGCACGGCATTGGCCACGCAGGGTTCCTCCGGATGGCGCTCCACGTAGAAGGCCGCGCTCTGGTGGGGATTTTCGCCGTAACGCAGGGCCTGCGCCTTACGCACCTGGAAAGTGAAGGTTTCGGGATACTCTTCCACCGTATCGCCCAGGCGGCAGCCGAAATAGTTGGAAATGGCGGCATCGTAGGCGGCGGTATGCTGGAAGGCCTTCACCGCCAGTTTCAGCCGGGTCGCATAGGGCACCTCGCCCTGCTTCAAAGCGTCCAGCACCGGGCCATAGTCGGCGGGATCCACAACCACCAGCACGTCGCGGTGGTTCTTGGCGGCGCTGCGCAGCATGGACGGACCGCCAATGTCGATGTTCTCGATGGCATCCTCCAGCGGACAGTTGGGACGTGCCACCGTTGCCTCGAAGGGATAGAGGTTGACCACGACGAGATCGATGGGTTTGAGCTGGTTGGCCGTCATCTCAGCGACATGTTCGGGATTGTGCCGCATGGCCAGAATGCCGCCGTGCACCTTGGGATGCAGGGTCTTCACCCTTCCACCCAGAATTTCGGGAAAGCCCGTGAAATCGGCGACTTCGGTAACTGGCAGCGATTTTTCCCGCAGGAGCGCCGCCGTGCCGCCCGTTGAAAGGATCTCCACGCCCAGGGCGGCAAGCCCCGAAGCCAGTTCCACGATTCCCTTCTTGTCGGACACACTGATTAAAGCGCGTTCAATCATGTTTTTGCCCTCGCATTACAAAAAACGGTTCACAAAACATCGTATCCTCCCCAAAGAGGATACACGAAAAAGCACCCAAAACTTTATGAGAAATCCAAAGCGGCCAGAAAGCGCCGGGAGAATTCCGGCCTTCCGGAAAGCGGCCGCCACAGCGCCCGTCCGGAAAGCTCCTGAACCTCCCGCGCCGCGCGCAGCGGATTACGCAAGAAACGGCATAAGCCCCGCAGAACCCCGTGGGGAAGGAAAACAAGTTTATCTAGCACCTCGCCCGGCAGCATCGCAACTTCTTTCAGAGCATCAGGCTCAAGCGCCGCCCCAAAGGCGCCGCTGACGAGCACCTGCCGCAGATCCGAAAAAACGCACTCCGCCTCCGCCAGCAGGCATTCCGCCGCCGCCCTCACCGCGCCCTTGGCCGTCTGGAAGGCGCGGATATCGTCCTGCGTCAGCAGCAGCTCGCGGGAAGCATCCCGGTAGAGCAGCAGCGCGCGCCGGCCATCACGTTCCACGCTGTAGCGCGCCCGGTTGTCCAAAAGCGCTTCCGGCGGCCGAATGACGCCCTCACAGTCCAGCAGGCCGCCTTCCAGCGCCGCCGCCACCACGCCCAGCAAGCCGCCTCCACAGAGGCCAAGCGGCGCAAGACCGCCCAAAACCCGCAGGCGCAGCCGATCACCATCCCAAAAGGCGCCCGTTACGGCCCCCTCCTGTGCGCGCATGCCGCAGCCTATGCCTTCGCCCTCGAAGGCGGGACCGGCGGCGGCCGAAGTCGCAAGCAGACGGTCCGGGAGCAGGAGCGCCACCTCGGCGTTGGTGCCCAAATCGATCACCAGCGCAGGCTCGGGCGATTCTTCCAGGGCGTAGAGCAGGGCCACCAGATCGCCGCCCACGTAACCGCCCACCAGCGGGAAGAGATAGAGCGGTGCGGTCAAAGGAAGGCCCAGGGCAGCGCTTTCCAGCCAAAGGCCGGCCTTGTGCGACGGACGGTGCGGCGGCAGCGCAAGCGAACGGGGATCCGCCCCGGTTGCAAGCAACATCATCGCACTGTTGCCGGCCGCTGCCACGCAGGCGACGGAATCCGGCGTCCTGCCGCCCATTTCCAGCACATTCCGCACCAGTGCTGTCAGGCCATCAGCCAAAAGCGCGCGCAGGCGCTGCCCCTGCCCGTTCATCGCCGCCTCCAGCCGGGAGACGACATCCGCCCCCAAAACGCGCTGCGGATTGATCAAACCTGTCCGCGCAAGCTCCTCGCCATCGGCATCCACCAGCACGGCTTCCAGCGTCGTGGTACCGATATCCAGGCCCAGGGCGCACTGCCCCGCCAGCAGCCGGGGGAGTTCCGGACTTTCCCGCGGCTCAGCCGTCCTCACCGCAGCACGCTTTCCATCCCCATGCCACGGTAGAGGCGCGGCACCCGTTTGCTTATCTGGCAAAAAACCTCGTAGGAGATGGTGCCAATTTTGTCCGCCCACTCGTCGGCGGTGATCTCCTCATCGCCGTCACGCCCCAGCAGGGTGACAACATCTCCGGTACGCACGTCGGGGATGTCGGTCACATCGATCAGCGTCCAGTCCATGCAGACCTTGCCCGCCACCCGTGCCCGACGGCCATGGATCAGCACATCGCCGCAGTTGGAAAGGCGGCGGCTGTAGCCGTCGGCGTAACCTACCGGAATGGCGGCCAGAGTTGTCGGACGGGCGGCGATAAAGGAGCGTCCGTAGGACACGCTGGCGCCTTCCGGGATATGGCGCACCTGCACGACCGTGGTCCGCAGATGCATCACGGGATGCAGATCGAGCGCAAAGCGAAAGGCCGCAGAAGGCGAGGCGCCGTACAGAATGACGCCGGGACGCAGCATGTTGCATTCCGGCATTTTGAGCGTCAGCAACGCGGCGCTGTTGCCGATATGGCGGAAATCCGGCTCAAACCCGGCGCCCCGCACCAGAGCAAGCGCTTCGCGGAAGCGCTGCCGCTGGACCTCCGTAAAGGGATCGCCCGGCACATCGCTGACGCAGAAGTGCGAAATGATGCCTTCCATGCGCAAAGAATCAAAGGTGCGCAGGACGGGCAGCACCCCGGACAGTTCCTCCAGCTGGAAGCCGACCCGCCCCATGCCCGTGTCGATCTTGAGGTGGTAGGGATGAATGACGCCCGCCTGCCGCGCCGCCGCGTCCAGCCGCCGCGCCGTCTCCAGATCGAAGAGGATGGGCGTCAGATGGTGCTTGAAGAGCACCGTTTCCTGCCCGGGATAATCCCCGCCCAGAAGCAGTATGGGCGTTTTGATGCCCGCGCGGCGCATCTGCACCCCTTCTTCGGTAATGGCAACGCCGATAAAATCCGCGCCCATCCGCTCCAGGGCCAAAGCCACCGGTATCGCGCCATGGCCGTAGGCATCCGCCTTGACAATCCCCAAAAGTTTCTGGTCTTCGCCCGCCAGGCGCCGCGCCTCCATGAAATTGTGCCGCAGCGCGTCCAGATCGATTTCCGCATATGTTGGTCTGCCAGGAAACATGGCTTTTCTCCTATCTTGTCAGCTCAAAAGGAAACAAGCTTTTCATATAAATCCTTGTTTTTACCAGATATGAAAAGCCGCATATTTTGAAAATATGTTCAGGAGCATATGGATATTTGCGTGTTTAAAAAGGCAAAAAGGCCTGGCAGGATTCCCTGCGTGTCATGCCGTCCGCTTTTGTTGTACAGTGTATATGCATTTCAGGCTTTCCACCAAAGAAAAAGGGCGACCATCCCGCCCGGGATGACCACCCTCCGCACTGTTACTATCAAACCAGCTTTCATGCCCCTTTTGCCGCAACCGCGACGTTCTGATTTGCCGTTTGCCCGGATGATTCACGGCTTGCCGCATCCCGCGCAATCCGGGCATCGATCTTCCTGAGTATTCGCGCCACACGCTTGTCACTTGCCGCGATCTCTTCGGGAGTGAAGATCTCCCTCTCGATTTCATCCCAGCTATGGCCAATAGCGCTATTCTTTCTCATCGTTCACCCACCTTTCCCGGATGTCCGCCAACTCCCGTTTTGCCTTCTCGATTTCGCGCAACGGCGTTTTTTGTGTCTTCTTCATGAAATGATGCAGCAATACATATAACCGTCGTCATACCATGCCACGAACAAGATCCGATCCCGGATCGGCCTCAGCTCCCAAATTTCTCCGTCAAGATGCTTGAGATATGGCTCTCCCGCCTGCGTTCCGCGTTCTCCCAAAATCCTCATATAATCTCTGATTTTGTTGAGTTTTATTCGGCTGTCCTTGTCTCTCCTTCCTTCCAGTTCCCGAATATACTCCAACACCGGCTCATGCCCGTCTGCATCCATGTAGAAGTGTATCTTATGCAAAATGCGCCTCTGTCTCCAGTATCCATTCTGACCTTATAACATCCATCCATTCAGGGCTTTCACCAAACCAAAGAAAAAGGGCGATCATCCCGCCCGGGATAACCGTCCTTCCGCACCGTAATAAACATCAAACCGGAAAGCATTCCCCTGCGGCGAAAAAAGCCCCGCAGCCAATTGGCCGCGGGGCTTTCACGCAATGATTGATTCCTGTTCTGGTTACTCGGGGAGCTCATCCAGGCCATATTCATCTTTTGCACAGCGTTTGGCCTCTGATGGGGTAAGTTCCCTGTGAATGACACGCCATTCGCAGCCGCCGACATTCGCATATGTTCCAACCAGATTCCAGTCGGCCCATTTTTTCGTGTCGCACCTCAAAACCTGGGCATCGTCATCCCTGGTGCGTATAAGCCCGCCTATTTCCTTGTCAGTCCAATAACGATAGCCATTATCTTCCGCCATGATACCCACCTCCATTTTTCTTCAGACTCAAAAGCAAAAGGATATGAATAAAGTCTTTGCCAATATGGAAGAACAGCCATTCTCTTCGTCGCACGCACCGGGACAGGAGGCTGAATTCTCCGGGTTACATACCAGCTGATGCAAACATAATATCTTGCCATGGGTTTGTAAACTTTGAAGGAGGGAGAAGAAGGGTTTAGCGTTCCATATCCCTTAATGCCTGTGTTGGAAAGTCTGCCTGATCGTTATCCGGCCATCGGGCTTCGTCCCATCCCCCGGAAAAGCCCCCTCAAGTGGAAGGCCTTTAAGTCTCCCTCCCTGGCTTTTTCAAGGGCATGGGGTGAAACCTGATGCCCGAAGGAAAATGCAGAGGTGCCGAACGAAGTGAGGCGGAGGGAGTTGCCCCCTGGTAGGGGTTTAAAGACAAACCTCTCCATTTTACGCCCAAACGCTTTCCTTGAAGGGAAAAGGCTTAAAGTTCCCCCCTGGGGGCTTAAGATCTTAAATAGATTACAAGTCTCCTTAAATTTGATAATAATACGTTCTCAAATG
>JAILGY010000036.1:0-39314 GCA_024696325.1 bacterium
AAAAATGTCTTATCTTGGCGAGAACATCCCCAAATTTGGTTTTGGCCTGATGCGGCTTCCCCAGAAAAACGGAAAAATCGATCTGGAACAGACCAGGGAGATGGTGGATCTGTTTCTGGATGCCGGTTTCACCTACTTCGATACGGCACCTGCCTATGGAGAATCTGAAAAGGCCATCGGCGAAGCGCTGGTCAAACGCCATCCGCGCGAAAAATTCCAGCTGGCCACCAAGCTGGCAGCCTGGCTGGGCCCCAAGACCGCGGAAGAGGCCAAGGGCTTCTTAAAAGCCTCTCTGGAGCGCACCGGAGCCGGTTATTTCGATTTCTACCTGCTGCACAACCTGGGCGATGAGCGCAGCGCCTCCTTCGATCGTTTCGGCATCTGGGATTTTGTCGCCGAACAGAAGGAAAAGGGGCTTATCCGCCACTGGGGTTTTTCCCTGCACGACAAGGCGGAGGTGCTGGATGAAATTCTCACCCAACATCCGGAAGCCGAGTTTGTCCAGCTGCAGATCAACTATGCCGACTGGGAAAACTGCCTGATCGAATCCCGCAAGTGCTACGAGGTGGCCCGCAAGCACAAGAAACCCATCGTCATCATGGAACCGGTCAAGGGAGGAAGCCTTGCCAAGCTGCCGCAAACGCTCATGGACATTTTCCAGGCCGTTGATCCGCAAGCATCTCCCGCCTCATGGGCACTGCGTTTCGCCGCCTCGCTGGAGGGGCTGATCACCGTGCTGGGCGGCGTGTCCTCCGTCGAGCAGATGCGTGAAAATCTTGCGACCATGAAAAATTTCCAGCCACTGAACGAACAGGAACAGGAAGCGATCCGCAAGGTGCGGGAGGCCCTGGCTACCCTGCCGCAGGTGCCCTGCACCGACTGCCGCTACTGCGTGAGCAGCTGCCCGCAGAAAGTCGTCATTCCGCGGATATTTGCCGCGATGAACATCGAACTGATGTACAACCATCATGCCGGAGCCAAAAACTGCTACGGCTGGGAAACCCGCAACGGCGGGCGCGCCTCCGAATGCATCGGATGCGGAAAATGCGAAAGCATCTGCCCACAGCATATCCACATTATAGATGAACTGAAGAAGGCCGCGGCCAAACTGGAAAAATGACCGGAGGCAAAGAAGAAAGGCCTATGAACAACCAACAGGACGATGACAAAAATCTGATCTGGGAACCGGTCAAGACCGAATACCTGGTCCGGGACGCATGGATGGATCTGCGGAAGATGACCTACAGGCTTCCGGACGGCAGGCTGCTGGACACGATTTACACCTACAGCCGCCGCGACTACGTCATCATCGTGCCGGAAGACGAGGAGGGAAACTATCTCTGCGTTCGCCAGTTCCGCTACGGCGTCGGCACGGTGACAACGGAATTTCCCGCCGGCTGCATCGAAGGCGCAGAGGGAGCGCGGTATGTTTCCGATGCAAACCGCGGAATCACGATGGAGAATGCCCTGGCGACGGCCCAACGGGAACTGCAGGAAGAAACGGGATATGCCTCGGAAAACTGGAAACATCTGATGACCATCCCCTCCAATGCCACCCTTGCGGACAACTTCGCCTACCTCTTCAGCGCCAGGCAGTGCCGCCGTTCCGGCGACAGACATCTGGACGATACGGAATTCCTGAACACCGTCAAAGTCTCCCCGGCGGAGTTGGAGGACCTGATACGCCGCGGCCAGTTCCCGCAGGCCATGCATGTGCTGGCCTGGCTGCTGGCCAAACAACTCTCATAAGAAAAAACATACCCTGGAAAGAGCTAAAAAAAGCCGGCGGGCAACAATTCCCCCCGCCGGCCTTGAGGCTTGCATCACGTGCGCAGCACGATACCTTTGCCTTTCGGTTTCAGGATTTGACGATTTCCAACAGCTCAATGTCAAAATTGAGCTCCTGCCCGGCCAGGTAGTGATTGGCATCCAGCACCGCGTAACCTTCCCCTACCGAACGCACGGTGACCTTCACCACTTTCCCCTTCTCGTTGCCCATCTCAAAGACCGTCCCCAGTTCGGGCAGCTTGTGCCCCGGGAAAGCCTCCGGCTGCGCCTTGAACACCAGAAAATCGCGGTAGGGGCCGTAGGCCTCCTCCACCTTCAGATGAACATGTTTCTTCTCGCCAACCTTCATCCCCAGCAAGGCCCGGCTGAAACCTCTAATGATGTCCTGGCTCCCCACCTGAAAGGTCAGCGGCTCGTCCGCCGTGGTCACATCAAACTCAGAGCCGTCGTTAAGCGTGCCGCGATAACAGACCTTGACCGTATCCCCCACCTTTACTTCTTCCGCCATAGTCTTTCTTCCTCATCTTGAACGTACGCCATGGGAAATATTCCCGAAAACATGCAAAAAATCCAAAATTACCATCTGGAAACGCGGTAACGCCCCGCCCCGGTGAAAAACAGCGCAAGGAAAATCACCGTCATTTCCAAAGCATGAGACGCCGCCGTCCAGTTCAGGCTGGCCATTCCCGCCGCCGGATTCAGCTGCTGGAACGCAAAGAGACCCGCTATCACGGCCAGCAACAGGGTCACCGGCCTGAACAGCGCCCCCAAAATCAGCAGCAGGGCGCCAAAAAAGACGATAACGACTATCGCCACACCCGGAAAAAGCGGCGGAATATTCACCCCAAACAGCTCCACCATCCCTTTTCCGATTTTTTCCCACACTTCCGGACCGCCAACCAGATTGTCATAACCGTGGTGAAGCATGATCACGCTCACGCCAATGCCGACGCGCAGCAACAGCAAACCCAAATCACGGCAGAACTCCCCGAATGCCAGATTCTTCAAACTCTTGAACATGGCCTTTCTCCTTTTTTGTAATGGTTGTCCTCATCCTCTGATGTTGTCATTCCACGATACATGGCTGCCCACAGGCAGGCGGCAAAATTCCGGCAATTCCATCGGAAACATCTTTTTCAAGACCATCGCCAGCCAGAAGTTTTCATTTTTAAAAATACCGGCGACAAAAGCAATGGGCAAAAGCCCTTTCCGGATTTCGCAAAGCATTTTTTCCAAAAGAAAACAAAAAAAGGTGCCCAAGATCTTCTCCCGGGCACCTTCTCGATTTTTCTGGCTGGGGAACGAGGATTCGAACCTCGGTAGACGGAGTCAGAGTCCGTAGTCCTGCCGCTAGACGATTCCCCAAAAGCGAAAGGAACACTATCAGAAATGCATGAATCTGTCAATCACCATTTTCAGGCAACTCCCCCCAAATAGGCGTTCTGAACATTGGGATCGGCCAACAGCTTTTCGGCGGAATTTTCAAGCACCACTCGCCCCACTTCAAAGACATAACCGCGATGCGCCAGTTTCAGGGCGGCCCGGGCATTCTGCTCCACCAGAACGATCGTCATGCCCAACTCGTTGATATGCTGAATCGTGCGGAAAATCGTTTTGACCAGAATCGGCGCCAGTCCCAGGCTTGGTTCGTCCAGCAGCAGAATCTTCGGACCGGCCATCAGGGCACGCCCAATGGCCAGCATCTGCTGCTCTCCGCCGGACAGCGTACCGGCCAGTTGGTCACGGCGCTGTTTCAATACGGGAAAGAGCTCGTAGATCCGCGCTTCGGTCTGTTCGACCTGTTCCTGATTGCGGTTGGAAAAAGCGCCCAGCCGCAGATTTTCCGCCACGGTCAGCGTGCCAAACACCCGCCGTCCTTCCGGCACCTGCGCCACGCCCCGGTTGACTATCTCATGCGCGGGTGCTTCGTGCAGCGGAAAGTCATCCAGAAAGATTCGTCCGGCACTCGGCTTCACCAGACCGCTTATCGCCATCAGGGTCGTGGATTTGCCCGCTCCGTTGGCTCCGAGAATCGCCACAATTTCACCCTCGCGGATGGTGAGATTGATCCCGTGCAGAACTTCCACCTGGCCATATTTGACACGTAAATCTTCAACCTTGAGAATCATGTCCCCTTATCCAAAAACTAGAGATGAGAAATATCCGTTACGCGGATTTTGCACGATGTCAATCGACACCCAGATAGGCTTCGATCACCTTGGGATTGTTCTGAATCTCCTCGGGAGGGCCTTCCGCGATCTTGCGTCCGTATTCCAGAACCACCAGATGCTCGCAGGCCTGCATAACCAGATTCATGTCGTGCTCGATGAGAATGATAGTCAGGCCCCGGGACTGAAGCTTCTTGATCAGCGCCATCAGCTCTTCCGTTTCCTGCTCGTTCATGCCTCCGGCCGGCTCGTCCAGAATCAGCAGCCGCGGTTCGCTTGCCAGCGCGCGGGCGATTTCCAGCAGGCGCTGATTGCCGTATGACAGGCTGCTGGCCCGCTGGGCAGCATGTTCCCGCAGCCCCACAAATTCCAGCTCACGAAGCGCAAATTTCAGGGCTTCACGTTCCTCCTTGCGTTCCGACGGCAAATGCAGCATGGAGGCCAGCAGCCCCGCCTTCATGCGGCAATGTCTTCCCGCCAGTACATTCTCCAGAACCGACATATTCTGAAACAGCCGGATGGTCTGGAAGGTCCGCGCAATTCCCAAATAGACGATCTCGTGTGGGGAAAGCCGGCTGAGCAGCTGCCCGTCAAACACTATCTCGCCCCGATCACAGCGGTAATTGCCGGTAATCAGGTTGAAAACCGTGGTTTTGCCAGCGCCGTTGGGACCAATAAGGCCCACGACACTGCCACGCCGCACATCAAAAGAAACATTGTCCACCGCGGTCAGACCGCCAAAGACCTTGGTCACTCCGCAAATTTCCAGCAGATTGCTCATGAGACATTCCTGTCAATATCCTTGAAGACCCGTGGCCGGGGCGGCAAAATGCCTTCCGTCCGAAAGACCATCATGATCATCATGGCCAACCCGAAAAACCACATCCGCGCCTGGGAAAAAGCCTTGAATTCCCGGAACAGCTCCGGCAGCCCCACGATCAGGAAAGCGCCCAGAATCACCCCGGCAATATTCCCCGAACCGCCCAGAATCACGATGATGAAGATAACCACCGATTCCCAGAAGTTGAACGATTCCGGAGAGATAATGCTCATCTTCGAGGCATAGAGGCAGCCGGCCATGCCCGCCCAGGCAGCGCCCAGCATAAAGGCCAGCAGCTGGTAGCGCGCCGTGTCGATGCCGCTTCCCTCCGCCGCCACATGATCCTCGCGCAAATAATCCAGCGCCCGGCCAAAACGGGAGTTCTTCAAACTGCTGAACAGCAGTACCGTCAAGGCCACAAAGCCCCAGATCAGGAAGAAAAATTCATGCGGCTTGGCAATCTTGAAACCAAAGATGACCGGACGCGCGATGCCAAAAATGCCGTTGGGACCACCGGTTACGCCAAAAACATTGTTGATGAGCGCAATCCGGACAATTTCGCCCACGCCCACGGTGACAATCAGCAAATAGTCTCCGCGCAGATGGATGACCGGACGCGCCAGCACCAGTCCGACCAGGCCCGCCAGTATGCCGCTGATCGGCAGGGTCCAGAGAATGCCGATTCCCAGCTGGGTGTTGAGGAAGGCGGCGGTATAGGCACCCACGGCGTAAAACGCCGCATGCCCCATGTTGTACATGCCGGCATCGCCCAGAATGATGTTCAAACTCAGCGCCAGCAGCGCATACAGACCGATATTGTTGAAAACATCCACCTGATAGGGATTCAGGCAGAAAGGCACCGCGGCCATCGCCGCGACAAAGGCGATTATGCCCCACATCCTGCGATTCATATCTTGTCCGCTACCCTTTCACCCAAAAGTCCCTTGGGGCGCGCAATGAGAATCACGATAAGCACCAGAAACGCAATGGCGTCCTTCCAGGCGACCGACACATAGGCCGCGCCCAGAGCCTCGATCACGCCCAGAATCAGCCCTCCCAGCATGGCACCGGGGATGTTGCCGATTCCGCCGAGAATCGCCGCGGTAAACGCCTTCAAACCGTAGATCCAGCCCATCGTGAAGTTGACCTGCCCGTAGTAGAGGCCCACCAGCAGCCCGGCCACTCCGCCCAGACCCGGGCCGATGAGAAACACGATCATTATCACCTGATCCACGTTGATGCCCATCAGACGGGCGGCATCCTGATCGATGGCCACCGCACGGATGGCGGTTCCCAGCCGGGTTTTCTGGATAAACGCGAACAGCGCCGCCATCAGCAGCAACGACACCACAAACACCAGGATCCGCACCAGAGGAACCTGAAGGCCGAATATGTTCACCGCAACCGCCGGCAAAATGCCCTTGGGATAGACACGGATCTTGGAACCATAGATCAGCATGAGGGTATTCTGGATGAAGATCGATGCACCCAGCGCCGACACCACCGCGGAAAGCCGGGGCGACTGACGCAGCGGCCGGTAGGCGGCCCGTTCCAGCAGGGCACCCGCCAGAGCGACCAGACCCGTCACAAAAACCACCAGCAGCGCCAGCCCAGCCAACGGTCCCAGACGATTGTTCAGCCCCAGGGAAGTCAGCAGCGTCAGCCCCAGATAGGCGCCCAGCGCGAAGAGATCACCGTGGGCAAAGTTGATCAGCTTGAGTACCCCATAGACCATGGTGTAGCCCAGAGCAATAAGGGCATAGATGCCACCCACCGCCAGACCATTGGTCAACTGTTGAAAAAATTCTTCCATTGAGGGTTCTTTCAAAAGGCATAAAGCAGGCGGCCCACAGTTGTACGCGAACCGCCTTCACAAGAATTCTTCATGGAAAGAAAAGGTCAAAGACCTTCATGACCACGAAAAAAGATTACTGCTCCTGCAGAACAAAAGCGCCATCTTTGTTAACCCGGTAGACCCGGTAGACATCGCCGACACGATCACCCTTGGTATTGAAACCGATTTCACCGGTCAGGCCAGAGGTCTTGTGCTCGCTCTTGTGAAGATACTGCGCCATTTTGTTCACATCGGTAGAACCAGTTGCCTTGATGGCATCGGTGATGCTCAGGAAGGCATCGCCCGCCAGTACCGCCCAGATCGAGCCCGGTTGAGTTCCCTCATATTTCTCGCTGTAATTTTTGAGAAAGGCGCGCGTCTTTTCGTAGGGCAGATCGTTGGGAATAGGAGGGCTGATGAAGTAGTAGCCTTCCGCCGTCTCTCCGGCAATCTTGACCAGATCGGGATTGTTGGTGGCATCGCCGCCAATAACGGGGATAGTCCAGTTGATCTCTTTTTTCTGACGCAGAATCAAACCAAGTTCCGGATAGTAACCGGTAAAAAATATCAATTCGGGGCCGGCGCTCTTCATCTTGGTGAGGATGGCGCTAAAATCACGTTCACCCGGAGTCAGCGCATCAAAGAAAACCACCTCGACGCCCCCCTTCTTCAAATGAGGCAGGCTCGCATCGGCCAATCCCTTGGCATAGCTGGTATTGTCATGAAGAATCGCCACTTTTTTGACCCCCGTTTTCAAGATGGTCTGGGCGGCTACCCGTCCCTGATCATCGTCACGCGGGCAAGTGCGGAAAAAGTACTTCAAATTTTTCTCGCTCAAACGGATGGAAGTGGATCCGGTGGCTATCTGGAGAATGGAAGCCTCGTCATAAATGCTCTGGGAAGCTTCCGTCACCGAGGAACCGTAGGTGCCCACCACCGCAACGATTCCCTGGGTTGCCAGCCGCTGCGCCGCAAGAGAGGCCGTGCGCGGATCGCCGCCGTCATCTTCCAGCACCACTTCAATCTTGCGGCCCAGCAGACCGCCTTTCGCATTCAGCTCCTCCGCCAGCAAGTTGACGATATTTTTCATCTCCTCGCCCTCGCTGGCCCATGCTCCGGTTACCGGCGCCATCAAACCAATCCGGATAGGCTCGGCCGCCCAGGCCGTACCCATTCCCAAGACTGCGCACATCAACGCGCATCCCCATGCCATCATCCGCTTCATACCCATGTTTCATCCTTTCCCTGTGGACAAATGCTTTCCTAAAGAAATGACAACGGCCTCTCCCCCTCATGTACAAAGAGGAGAACGGCACATTTCCCGGCGACTTTCACCGGAGTGGATAACCATAAAAAGATCGCGGTTATATGTCAAGAAAAGGGTTCCCCCTTTATCCCCTTTTGGCATGCAGAACCTTTTTCTTCTACAGGCCAAAAATCCGCGCGGCATCCGCCATGTTCGCCGTCACCGCCACCTTGAAAGGACAGCGCCGTTCGCAGTGGCCGCAACTGGTACAGTCCGAACCGTGGCGCGCAAGGCTGCGGTAATGCTGGCGAACGCTTTCCGGGACCTGTTTCTCGTCGAGCCTTGCGATATCCAGATACCTGGTAACCGCGGCGACATCTATTCCCTGTGGACAGGGTTGGCAGTGGTTGCAGTAGACACAGGAGCCGGCAAAACCGTCCTGCCCATCCGTCTTGAAGGCGCCTATCGCCCGGGAGTAGTCCTTGGCCGGATCGTCATCTCCGGTTTCGGCGTAAGCCGCGGCAAGTTTCACCTCTTCCGCGGAGCGGCAGCCCACCAGAACGCTGGCTACCGCCGGACGGGCCAGCGCGTAGTGCATGCACTGGTGGACGGTCAGCGGCCGGGCGAACGGTGTCTGCTCTGCGGAAAGCAATTTCCCCGCGCCCAGAGTCTTCATCACGGTCAGCCCCACGCCACGGCTTTCACAGAGTCGGTAAAAGGCGGCACGCTCCGGATCCGCCCGCGTCATCTTGCCCGAAAGCGGTTCATCGCTCATGATGGCCACGATATCGCTTTCTCCGGGCATCATGTCGAAGGCGGGATTGATGCTGAACATCATCATGTCAACCAATCCCTCCTCGACCAGACGGCGCGCGGTCACAGGGTTGTGGGTGCTGGCGCCAATGGCGCGAACGGCACCCTTTTTCTTCAGCTCCTGGGCATAGGCAACGATGCCGTTGTTCAACGCGGCGTCGATATCCTCGTTCGAATCCATGAAGAAAAGCATCCCGCAGTCGATATAGTCGGTTTTGAGACAACGCATGAGCGTTTCGAAATATTCCCGGCAAACTTTCGGATCGCGGCTCATATCGTACTGTTCGCGCAGATCCACCGAGCCGATATGCCCCTGAATCAGCACCTTGTCGCGGTTGCCGCTCAACGCCCGGCCGATATTTTCACGCACCGCACGACCGGGCATGAAGATGTCCAGAATGTTGATGCCGCGATCCAGCGCCGCATGAATGACCGGCTCCACCTCGTCAAAGGGCCGGTTGTCCAGATATTCACAGCCCAGTCCCACAACGCTGGCTGTCAGGCCGGTTTTTCCCAAAGACCGGTATTGCATGTTTCCTCTCCTTTGTTTTCTTTAAAACTTGTCCCTTGAAGACTTTGGCAAGCTCTGCGTTCCATCCCGTCATCCCCATCCGACAAAACGCATCTCCTTGCATTGGACACATTGAGAATTCGTGACATTTTTTTGGAAAAAAGGTACTGAATACAGACGTGCCACTGTTTTCATTTTATATGTTCATCTTTTGGAAAGGAAATGCTTTTCATGGAACAATCCATTGACTATCAGCAATTCATGCCCCGTTTCCACAACGACGAAGAACTGGCCGCCATCCAGCTTCAGGGCCTGAAGTGGACGGTGCGTCACGCCTGGGAAAACTGCCCCTTCTACCATGACCGTCTGACCCAGGCCGGCGTCACACCCGACAGCATCACCTCGCTGGACGATCTGCAGCGTCTGCCCTTCACCACCACCGAGGATCTACGCGACGGCTATCCCTTCCCCTTACGTTCGGTGCCCTTCGAAAAAATCGTCCGGATCCACGCCTCATCCGGCACCACCGGCAAACGCAAGGTGCTCTGCTACACCCAGAAAGACGTCGATGACTGGATCCATCACTTTGCCCGCGCCTATGTCATGGCCGGCGTCACGGCCGAGGATCGCGTGCAGATTGCCGTCGGTTACGGCGTCTGGACCGCCGGCATCGGTTTCCAGTGCGCCTGCGAGAAAATAGGTGCCATGGCGCTGCCGGTCGGCCCCGGAAACGTCGATATGCAGTGCCAGTTCCTGGTTGATTTCCAGCCGACCGTCTACTGCTGCACCGCCTCCATGGGTTTGTTGATGGCCGAGGAGATCCACCGCCGCAACCTTGCCGACAAGATCAACGTCCGCAAGATCATCTACGGTTCCGAACGCTCCTCGCGGAGCATGCGCGCCAGGATTTCCGAACTGTTCGGCGGCGCGGAGCTGTTCGACATCCCCGGGCTGACCGAACTGTGCGGCCCCGGATCCGGCATCGAGTGCACCGATCATGACTGCATCCACTACTGGGGAGATTACTACATTCTGGAGATCGTTGATCCCGACACGCTGCAGCCGGTTCCCGACGGCAAATGGGGTGAAATGGTCGTTACCACGCTCTGCAAGGAAGCCGCCCCGCTGATCCGTTACCGCACCCGCGACATCAGCCGCATCCTGCCCGGACGCTGCACCTGCGGTTCGCCGCTTCCCCGCCATTCCCGGATTATGGGACGCAGCGACGACATGTTCAAGTTCCGCGGCGTCAACATCTACCCCTCTTCCATCGATACCATCCTGTCGCAGATTCCCGGCCTGGGTTCCGAATATCAGGTGCACCTCAGCCGCGACGAGAAAAGCGGCCGCGACTCCATGGTCATCTGGGTGGAAAGGGAAAAGGACACCAGCGAGGAACGCAACGCCGCCATCAGCACGGAAATTATCGAACAGTGCAAAAAACGGCTGCTGGTAACCGTCAACGTCTCCATCGTCGATTACGGCGCTCTGCCGCGTTCGGAAAAGAAGAGCCAGCGGATCTTCGACAGCCGCGGCCTCAATGAATCCGTTATTTGACGGACCCAAAAGTAGCGTTTAGTGTTACCGAAACACCGCTTTGGCCCGGGACCACGCCGGGGGTTCCACTTCCGGAATGACCGGACTGCGCCCTTTTCCAAAGCGGTGTTTTGTTTCTCAAAAGGAAAACGTATTTTATCCGAGATGTGATGAACAAAAGCCGTCGGACAAACTGGCGGCTTCTTGAAGATGCTTTAAAACAGATCGCTGTGGTTGCCCGTGCGCAGCAAATCCAGCAGCAGCAAATCATCATCGTATTGATAGACAAGCAGCCAATCCGCCTGGATGTGGCATTCACGGACACCAAGATAGTTTCTGGAATTGGTCAGGGGATGGTCGCGATATTGGGGAGGAAGGACTTCATCGTTCGCGAGCATGGCTATCACTTTTTGTAAAAGCGAAATGTCGCGTCCTCGCCTCACGGCCAGCTTCATATCCTTTTTGAACTGGACATGATAGACAATCCTACGCATTCAGATCCTCCATCAGCGCCTCCACACTGTCAAAAGGACCGCTGAGGTTTCTGCCCTGCTTTACATCTTCCAGCACGGAATACGTTAAAGCGCTCGGCTCCGGATTCCGCACTTCAAAGGGAAAACCGTTATAACGGATGGCTTGCCGCAGGAACACATTGATGGCGGTCGTCATATCCATGCCCAGATCGGCAAACACCCTTTGAGCCTGTGCCTTGACTGTCGGATCCATGCGTATGGTCATGGTAGATGCCATAGAAAAACTCCTTGATAGTTATACAGCTGATAGACAGCTAATGTATGGCTGAATGAAATCTAAAACAAGCAAATTCAACCTGCCCAAGGTAAGTTCTCCTCATGGGCGCACCGAACAGACAAAAAAGACACCAGCTTCGTTACGAGGCGGACAACATTTTGATTTTAAGCCAGATTTTGTCTGGATCGATAGTATTCCCGGCAGCCATTGGCGGTCCTTCCGCTCTGTGTCGCCGCATCTTCAGGATTTTGCGGTTATTACAACGTTAAAGCTGTTCCAACGCAAGGCCTATCAGCCTGTCCGCCCGATCTGCCATGAACAGCGGAATATTCAGCATATCGTCATCCAGCTTCAGATTGTCCAGAGAGAAACGCACGCGGAGTTTAACCTTGTCCGCGAACAGTTCCTTGAACTTCTTAAGGCTCCTGCTGGTTGTGTTGGCTTCGGATTTCACTTCCACAGGAATAATGTCATTTTCACGCTGAACCAGAAAATCGACTTCATAGGGAGGATTGCTTTGGCTCCAATACCGTGGCAGGACTTCAAACTGGGGAACCAAGGCCTGAAGCACAAAGTTTTCCGTCAGCGCGCCTTTGAACTCAGTAAATAAACGGTTGCCTTCTCCAAACGCCGTAGGAGCCAGCTGCGCCAGACGGCGAAGCAGTCCCACATCCACAAGATAGATCTTGAAGGCAGAGAGATCGTCATAAGCGGCTACAGGCAATCCGGGCATTGTACTGCGATAAATTTTATGCACCAGACGGGCATCCACCAGCCACTGGAGGGCATCTTCATATTCGCGCGCTCTTGCGCCATCCTTGACAACCCTGTAGAGAAACTTCTTGTTTTCCCTTGCCAGTTGGGAAGGCACCGACTTCCAAATCATGGAAATCTTTGGAAACTCACTAATGCCAGGATGCTTGGCAAAGTCTCTTTCATAGGAACCGATAATTCCTGACAGCGCTTCCTGCATGGCGGGAACATCCCGTGCCTCAGTCCACATAAGAACCGGTTCGGGCATGCCGCCAGTGACATAGTACATCTTCAATTTTTCATACAGAGGATTGAAAAAAGCATCAGGAACAGGCGAAATGACATCGACGGTTTCAAGATAATCGACAAGGTTCGCATCGCCATTGGCAACCAGAAATTCGGAAAAGGTCATGGGATCGATTTGCATGAAGTTGACCTTGCCAACTGGAAAAGAAGATGGCTTTGCCATGGTAATGCCCAGCAGGGAACCAGCACATGCAATATGATACTGTGGAGCATTTTCGCAGAAATATTTCATGGAGTTGAGGACTTTGGGACAGTCCTGCACTTCGTCGAAGATGATGAGGGTCTTCTCGGGCGTAATCTTCTGACCACTTGCCAGCATCAGGTTCTGCAAAAGGCGATTCACATCCTTGGTCGTTTCAAAAAACTGCCGATATTCCTCGTTTTCATCGAAATTGAAGTAGGCGGTATTTTCGTAGCAACGTTTGCCGAACTCCTTGAGAATCCATGTCTTGCCCACCTGACGCACACCCTTCAGGATCAGAGGCTTGCGATAGGGAGAATTCTTCCAGTCCACCAGTTTTTTCAAAATACATCGTTCCATGGAAACGTTCCTTCACATTTTTATTGGATTTATCGTGTATATTAACCACATTTTTATACAAATATAATAAAAAATGAATCCGGAACCCTTCTGTTGCAGACGGATACAGCCTATGCCAAAGAGCGGTGGTAAGCCGCGTCTTTTTGCTGCGCCAGGATTGTGCAAAGAAAAAGCCGCCAGTCTTTCGAGACTGACGGCATTTTTTCTTGAAGCACGAATAAGATATTGCGGGTTTGTGGAGCTCCTCACAGGGCAAACTCTATCTTCCCGCCGCTTTGCACCATCGATACCGCCCCACGGCATCCGACCCGCACCTGCGGTGCCCAGCCGTTACGCAGCGCGCACACCGTGAGCAGACGGTGATCGCAGCAGACCTCCAGCAACTGTCCCCGATAGAGCAGCCGCAGGTTCAGCTGCTGCATTCCCTGGGGCAAACGCGGATCGAACCAGAGTACATCTTCGCGCAAAGAGGCCCCCAGGTAGCAACGCTGCGTCAGATCCACCGCGCCGGCCATCGCGCCCAGATGGATTCCCTCCGGCGTCGTACCGCCCTGCGTGTCCTTGACGTCGCTTTCCAGCACCCTTGTAAAAAACTTCCAGGAACGTTCCAGATCGAAACGGGCCAGCACCCAGGAATGCACCAGCTGGCTCAGGGTTGAGCCGTGTGATGTGCGCCCCAAATAGTACTCGATGTTACGCCGGATCATCGTCTGATCGAACGCGTAGCCCAGCCTTGCGAAAAGCGCCTCGATTTCGGCCTCCGGAAACAGATAGAAGAGCATCAGCACATCGGCCTGTTTGGAAAGCTTGTAGTTGTTGGCCGATGAGCCCTCCGCTTCCAGAATGCGATCCATGCGCATGATGTCGCCATAGCGGGCACGGTACTTTTCCCAGTCCAGCTCGGCAAGCTGATCATAGCCCTCGAACTGGCTGATAATCCCGTCACCGTGAAACACGACACGCATCTTCCGGCTGATGTTTTCCCAAAGCTCCACTTCGGCGGGCGTCAAATCAATCTTTTCGCAGACGGCGCTTTTCTGATCATCGGGCATGATGCGCAAAAGCTCCAGAGCCCGGCACAGCGTCCAAACCACCAGCACGTTGGTATAGGCATTGTTCCTCAGCCCCTTTCCACTTTGTCCCGGATAGTCCTCGTGATATTCATCGGGCCCCATGACGCCGGTAATTTCAAAACGATCCAGTTCTTCGTTATAGAAGGCAATGCCGCTGAAGAACCGGGCGATTTCAAAAATCATCTCGGCACCGTAAAAGGCCATGAACTCGACGTCGCGCGTGGCCTGGTAGTACTGCCAGGTGTTGTAGGCAATGGCCAGATTGACATGACGCTGCAGGCTGGAATAATCCGGCAGCCAGCGCCCGGAACGCGGATTGAGATGCATTTTCTGGCTCTCTTCGCGCCCGCTGCTGCCGCTCTGCCAGGGATACATCGCGCCAGTGAAACCGGCGGATACGGCTGCAGCCCGCGCTTCCTCCAAGCGCCGGTAGCGGTAGCGCAGCAGCGCCCGGCTCAGTTCCGGAAAATGGAAGTTGAGCAGAGGCATGATGAAGAGCTCGTCCCAGAAGATATGCCCGCGATAGGCCTCTCCATGCCAGCCGCGTGCCGGCACTCCCACATCCAGATCCAGCGAGTGGGCCGACACGGTCTGCAGCAGATGGAACAGGTGCAGCCGCAGAATGCGGACAGTCTCCGTATCATCCTCGCCCTTCACATCAATGTAGAAACGCTCCCAGAGATTCCACCAGGCACGGCTCTGATGCTCCACAAGCTGCTCGAAATTCGCGGCACGCTTGACATCCAGCAGAGCTGCCTCTCCGCATTCCGACATGACCCGATCGCGGGAGGTCCGCAGGGAAAGCGTCTTTTCGACCCGTACCTCCAGCCCCGGGGAAAGCGCCACCCGGAAACGCTGCGCCACCCAGCCCGGTTCCTCGCGCACGGCCACTTCCGGCGCAAAGGGCTCTCCGTCCAGAAAAACCCGGTTGCGCATGACCTCAACCACCACGATATCCGACTGGCTGGTCTTCATCCGCAGTCCCACCAGATCGCCTGCACGCAGATTGGCAAGCGGCAAGAGATGCGCGGAATTCAGCTCCCGGTAGCGTTTGACGCCAGCATTGATCACCCGGCCGTCCAGCGCGGATTCAAACTCCACCTCTCCCGTCCAGTTTTCCGCTACAAGCGATACCTCCTGCGCCGCCAGATGCGGCCACTTCTGGTGCACCAGCCGCCGGTTGCTCCAGACAAAGATCCGTCCCTTTTCATCGGCAAACCGTACCCGCCGCGTCAAAAGCCCACGCCTCATATCCAGTTGCTGACGGTATTCGAGCAATTTCGCCGATTCCAGATTCAGCCAGTCTTCCCCGGGAATGCGAAATGTCAGGCGAAAGGCGTTGGGCAGATTGACCAGATCCTCATGCTCGATGGTTGTGCCCGCTATTTCCGTTTTCAGGCGGTTATAGCCGCCGGCCAGATATACCGCCGGATAATGGCAGGCATCGGCGCTTACTTCGGATCCGGCTCCGCGAGCGGCAAAATAGCCGTTTCCCAGCGTGCAGAGCGTTTCCCGCAAGCCCTCTTCGGCAGGATTGAAGCCTTCATAGGTCAAAAGCCAGGTCTCATCACCGTGGGTCATAGGCACCTCCCTTTCCAGTCTGTCCAACACCGTTTTCCCGCGCCTTGGCAAAAAATTCTTAGAGCATGGCCGCAAGATCGCCCAGAAAACGCCGCACCTCACGCACATCGTTCAAAGCCATTGAGGCTTCGGTAGGCCGTTCTTCCCCATCGCGCACCAGAATCCCCAGACCCCGTCCGTTCAAAGCCCGAAAGGCGTTTTCATCCGTCAGATCGTCTCCGATGTAAATCGGCAGCGTCGACTCATTGTCGGCATGCCACCGCTCCAGCAAACGCAAAACCGCCTGCCCCTTGTCCCAGTCCATGTCGGGCACCAGTTCCCGCACCATCTTGCCGAAAGTGGCACGCAAAGCCGGATATTCCCGGGCGATTTCCTCAAAAACCTTAAGCACGTTTTCCGTTTCTTCCGGAGCCACCTGCCGGTAATGCACCGCCAGCGCATATTTTTTACGCTCGACAAGGCAACCGGCAACCGCGGCATAGCGCCTGCGGCAAGCCTCTTCCGCAGCATCCAGATCGGGAAGAAATTTCCCGCCTTCCGCAAGATCGGCCTTCTCTCCACCCGGCCCCGCCATGTCGAAACCATGGCTGCCCGCATACCAGAGCGTCTCCAGTCCCACCATGCGGCGCACGTTGTCCAGATCGCGCCCACTGACAATCGCCACCTTGGTGCGGGAAGCGAGCGCGCGTAGCACATCCCGGGTTTCCGGTGCCAAAACCGCCAAATCCGGGCTGGACACTATCGGCGTCAGGGTTCCGTCATAATCCAGAAAAACCACGATGCGCCGCGCCAGTGACTCCGACCAAAAACGCGGAAAACGGTTCAATGCGGAAAACAAATCCTGCGTCATTCGAGACATCGTTCAACTCCCCTGTATGGTGGATAGTGTTGGATATGTATACTGACAAAAAATCTTCCAGTTGTCCGAAACAAAAAAGCCGGATGAGCAAGTTTCCCTGCAAATCCGGCTTTTTTTATAATCTTTTTTTCTGGTCGGGGCGAGAGGATTTGAACCTCCGGCCCCTAGCACCCCATGCTAGTGCGCTACCAGGCTGCGCTACGCCCCGACACAAGTGGCAATACTACAGTTACAGGAGACATTTGTCAAGGATCAAAAGAGATTTTTCCCGGCAGCCCGAAAACTTGACACCCAAAACGACATGGCCTATTATTTACCCACCAAACTGATAGGCAATATTAGGCAAATTTATTATTCTAAAACAATCCACCAGATTTTCCCAGTATTTTCTCTCCTACGACAGGAGGCGCAGAATGGGCATCTACGATTTCGACACGGTCATTGCTCGTGAAGGCACCAATTCGGTGAAGTTTGATGCTGCCCTGCGGCTCAAGGGCAGAGACGATCTGCTGCCGCTCTGGGTCGCGGACATGGACTTCCGCCTGCCCGAAGAAATTCTCGAAGCTCTGAAAGCCCGGGTGAAACATGGCATCTTTGGCTATGCAGAACCTGGAGCGGGCTATTTTGAAACGCTGCAGCGCTGGTTTCAGAAACAGTACCGGTACCAAATCGAAAAAGACTGGAACACCATCACGCCGGGCGTGATCTTCGCGATTGGCTGCGCAATCCGCGCCTGCACCGAACCGGGAGATGCAGTTCTCATTCAACCGCCGGTCTACCCTCCCTTTGCGAAGACAATCCGCGGGAACGGGCGAAAAATCGTCAACTCGCAGCTGCTCTACGAAAACGGCGCCTACCGCATGGATTATGACGGCTTCGAGCGCGCGATCCTTGCGGAAAAGGTCAAACTGTTCATTCTGTGCAGCCCGCACAACCCGGTCGGACAGGTATGGACAGAGGAAGAACTGCTACACATTGCCAGGATCTGCGAACACCATGGAGTGACCGTGGTTGCGGACGAGATCCACTGCGATTTCATCTACCCCGGACACCGTTTCACGCCGTGGCTGACCCTGCCGGAACGCTACGCGCGGCAGGCAATAGTTTGTACCTCGCCCAGCAAAACCTTCAACCTGGCGGGCCTGCAGATTGCCAATATCCTGATTCCCGACGAAACACTGCGGTCGCGTTTCCGGCGGGAAGTCCACGCCTGCGGCTATGGTGCGCCCAACGCCATGGGGCTTGCCGGAACGGAAGCCGCCTACCGCAAGGGTTTGCCGTGGCTCAAGGAGCTGCGCGCCTACCTGAACGGCAATCTGGATTTCGTCCGGACCTTTCTCGCGGAAAAGCTGCCGCGGATCCGCCTGGTCGAACCGGAGGGCACCTACCTCATCTGGCTGGACTGCACAGGCCTGGGGCTGACCAGGGAACAGCTGAGCAGCCTGATGGAGGACAGGGCAAAACTCTGGCTGGATCACGGCGATCGTTTCGGCGCGGAAACGGCACTCTTCGAACGCCTCAACATCGCGGCACCGCGCGCGGTGCTTGAACGAGCGATGCGGCAACTCGAAGCCGCCATCTCCGGGAAAATCTGAGGGAAAACAATTCTTGATTTGAAACATTTTCTTTGTACTGTCATGGTGCAATGCGCTACATCTTGCGAGACGCATCTGCGAAAACTACTATTTTTTGCAACAGGAGGAAGTTTTGAAAAGAGTTCTCACCATTCAGGATATTTCATGCCTGGGCAAATGTTCTCTGACCATCGCCCTGCCCATCATTTCGGCACTCGGCAGCGAAACGGTCATCCTGCCCACGGCGGTGCTGTCCACCCATACGATGTTTAAAAATTTCACCTGCAAGGACCTTTCCGACCAGCTCGACCCCATTGTTGAACACTGGAAAAGCGAAGGTTTTGGCTTTGACGCCATCTATACCGGCTATCTCGGCACGATTGCCCAAATTGATCAGATGAAGCGGCTGTTCCGGGATTTCCGGGGCAAGGACACGATAATTTTTGTCGATCCGGTCATGGCCGACAACGGCAAGCTGTACCCGGCCTTCAACATGGACTATGTGAAGAAAAACGCGGAACTCTGCGCGGAAGCCGACATCATCGTGCCGAACATCACGGAAGCGTCCCTGATGACCGGTGCAGAATACCGGGAAAATCATGACGAAGCCTATATCAAGGACCTCCTGATGCGGCTGAACGCCTTCGGCGCAAAGATCAGCGTGCTGACCGGCGTCTGCCTGGAACCGGGGATGATCGGCGTAATGGCCTATGAACGGGAAAGCGACACGTACTTCACCTACCAGCGCCCGCGCATTGACGCGGTTTATCACGGCACCGGCGATCTCTTTTCCAGCACCTGCATCGGTGAAATCATGCGGGGCGTGCACTGGAAAGACGCCCTCAAAATCGCGGCCGAGTACACCGCCCATACCATGGAAGTCACCCTGCAAAACCCCGACAAACCCTGGTACGGCGTCGATTTCGAAGCGACCATCCCCGATCTGCTCGCCATGAAGGCCGTGTAAAAGCACATCCGTCCACTGAAAAAAGGGGCTGTTCTATTATGGAACAGCCCCTTTTTTCATCATATTTCCAATACTCGCCACTCGTCAACCTGCCTGGTCTTCGTGCTGAAATTCACGCTCGGCCTGAACTTTGCCCTGAAAGCGACTCGCTCTTCCTCCAGGTGTGGTCAATTTTAAAGTTTATCAGATTTTTGTTCCCATCATCCCCCGTCGCAGCGTGTTCTGGGCACCGGGTTAAATATGTTGAGATACCCCTCTAAAATGGACGGGATAAGCTATCTCCAACTTCAAGAGAGCGCCTCTGTCTTCGCATGCAGTTTCTAAGCTTTAGGCTGCGGTGATACGACTCAGAGGCTGTCCTCAATTCTTTTTCATTTTTTCCTTGACATTCATCACAGAATGGCATAAAGATGCTCCCCACGAAATAACATACCAACATAGTTGGTTGGTATCTTTAACGGAAGGAGAAAAATATGAATGCCTCGTTTCTGTGCCGAAGGTCGTGCTGTTGCTGTGAAGGCCCGTCCCGTCGAACGTGTTGCCTCCGATGTTGCACTGTCCTGATGTGTTCGCACACAGTTGGACAAAGACGAATGCACACCTGAGCGGGATGAACGGATTATCCCGCTTTTTTATTGTCTGAAAAACATGACTACAACCATTTGAAAAGGAATACATCACCATGAAGCATCGCAAAAAACATCTCTTTGCCCCGGCATTCGCCGCTGCTCTCGCCTTGGGAGTACTGGGCGCATTGGCCACCCCGGTTTCTGGAAACGCCGCGGAGAAGAAAGACCCTATCGAACTGACGAATGTCTCCTACGATCCGACCCGCGAGTTGTATGCCGCCTACAACAAAATCTTCGAACCGCACTATGAAAAACTGACCGGCCGCAAAATCTCGGTGACCCAGTCCCACGGTGGGTCCGGTAAACAGGCGCTGGAGGTGGCCAACGGTCTTGAAGCCGATGTGGTTACTCTGGCTCTGGAAGGCGACGTGCAGGTCGTAGCCAACGCCGGGCTCATCGAACCTGGCTTTACTTCCGAATTTCCGTTGGACAGCTCGCCCTATACGTCGGTCATCGTGTTTCTCGTTCGTGCCGGAAATCCCAAGAAGATTCTCGACTGGAACGATCTCGTCCGGGACGATGTGGGCATCATCACTCCCAACCCAAAGACTTCGGGCGGCGCCATGTGGAATTACCTTGCAGCCTGGCGCTACTTCGAGCTTCAGGGGCAGGACAACAAGCAGATTCTGAACTCCATCCGCAAACTGTACAGTAACGTGGTGGTCCTGGATTCCGGGGCACGCGGCTCCACCACCTCCTTTGTGGAAAACAAGCAGGGCGACGTGCTGCTGGCCTGGGAGAACGAGGCCTTCCTGTCCCTGAAAGAATATCCGGGTGAATACGAGATTGTGGTTCCTTCTGTCTCCATCCTGTGCCAGCCCACCGTGGCCGTGGTGGACAAGGTGGCCAAAAAGCACGGCACAACGGACGCAGCCAAGGAGTATTTGCGCTATCTTTACTCCGAGAAGGCCCAAATCATTGAGGCCCAAAACTTCTACCGTCCAAGTTCGAAAGCAATCCGCGACCGTTTCGTCTCGACATCCGAATCCTCCACCATCACCGCGATTCCTGCGGACGGCCGGTGGATCAACGAAAAAGTGCATCTTACCGATATCAGACACTTCGGCGGCTGGACCAAGGCAAGAGCCGTCCACTTCGCCAACGGCGCCAATTTTGACAGCATCTACGAGCGCCGTTAGCGGCACTGCTTTTCGGGGCGCAGGCCGGGACGCTTCGCCCCGAAAAGCTCTGTTTGCACCACAACGCCTTAAGGAAAATCCATGAAACATACAACGCGAAACAACCGGCACAGCATCATCCCCGGCTTCGGATTGTCTTTCGGAGTCATGATTACCATCCTGAGTCTGGTGGTGCTGATTCCGCTGTGCTCACTGGTGGTCTTTGCGGCCAAGCTCTCGCCCGCCGAATTTTTTTACATCATCACCCGGCCACGGGTCTTGTCGAGCTGCTGGGTGAGCCTCTCCACTGCGCTAACGGCGGCGTTGGTCAACGCGGTCATGGGACTTGTCCTTGCCTGGGTACTGGTGCGTTACGAATTTCCCGGCAAACGTTTTATCGACGGTATCATTGAACTGCCCTTCGCCCTGCCCACGGCTGTGGCGGGCATCTCCCTAACCCATCTGACCACAACCAATGGCTGGGTAGGAAAAATTTTTCACGATCTCTTCGGCATCCGCATCGCCTACACCCGTCTGGGCATTATCGTGGCCCTTGTCTTCATTGGCATTCCTTTCGTGGTGCGCTCAATTCAGCCTGTGCTGGAGAAAATCGATATCCAGTACGAGGAGGCAGCTATGATTCTGGGCGCAAACGGCAGGACTACCTTTCGCCGGGTTATTTTCCCGGAAATTCTCCCGGCGCTGATTTCCGGTTTCACCCTGGCTTTTGCCCGCGGCATCGGAGAATACGGCAGCGTGGTCTTCATCGCGGGCAACACACCCTACAAGACGGAGATAGCCCCGCTGCTCATCATGGCGGAACTACAGGAATTCGACTATGCCGCTGCCACCACCATCGCGCTGATGATGCTGGCCATCGCCTTCATCATTCTGTCTGTAAACGCGATCTTGCAAAGCGTCGTATCCCGCCGCATCAGCGGACTGGCCTAGGGAGGAAATTATGGAACTCCGGAAAAACAGAGGTCTCCTGAAGTGGACTCTGATCACGCTCTGCGCGGTCTTTCTGGCCGTTTTCCTGTTACTGCCGCTCGTGTATATCATCATCACGGCGCTCCGAGAAGGATATGCCATCTATATTAAAAAGATCACGGACATCTACGCATGCAAAGCGGCCTGGCTCACGGTACAGGCTACAGTCTGGGCCGTGGTGGTCAATACGATCTGCGGTGTTGCCGCGGCATGGTGCCTGACAAAATTCGCCTTCAGAGGTAAAAAGCTCATTGCCACCTTTATCGATCTGCCGGTTACGGTATCCCCCATTATCGCGGGCCTCATCTATCTTCTCACCTTCGGCCGTCAGAGCTTTTTGCATCCGCTTCTGGAAAACTGGGACATCAAGATCGTCTTCGCCGTTCCGGGCATCGTCCTGGCAACGATCTTTGTCACCTTCCCGTTTATCTCCCGGGAACTGATCCCGGTACTGACGGCCCAGGGCACGGACGAGGAAGAGGCCGCTGCCCTCATGGGCGCAGGGACTTTTACCATCTTCCGCAAGGTGACTCTGCCTCACATCAAGTGGGCGCTTCTGTACGGCGTCGTACTCTGCACGGCCCGGGCCATGGGAGAATTTGGAGCGGTCTCTGTCCTTTCCGGGCATCTCCGGGGCAAAACCAACACACTGCCGCTGTACATCGAACTGCTGTATCAGGGCTATGATTTCACCGGCGCATTCGCCGCGTCGTCACTTTTGGTGGTGATGGCGCTTGTCATTTTAGCACTTCGTCTCTGGCTGGAACGCCGGGGCAAAAAGGAACTGGACATCCGAAAGTGAGGTAACCGTCATGAACGGATATGCCGCTTATGTGGAACTTCGGAATATTAACAAGCATTTCAATGACTTTCATGCTTCAAAAGATATCAACATTGCTATTCCCAAAGGAAGGCTGGTCGCGTTGCTCGGTCCCTCCGGCAGTGGAAAAACTACAATTTTGCGCATGATTGCCGGACTGGAGCAGCCGGATTCCGGCGAGATTCTCATTGACGGTCAGGTGGTCAACGATGTGCCCGGCAGTGAGCGGGGTATTGGCTTCGTCTTCCAGAACTATGCATTGTTCCGCTCCATGACGGTCTTTGAAAACATCGCCTTCGGTTTGCGGGTGAAGAAGGCGCCGGAAAACATCATCCAGGAGCGGGTGGCCGAATTGCTTGCGCTCATCGACTGCAAGGGTCTGGAAAAACGTTATCCCAGCCAGCTCTCCGGCGGCCAGCGCCAACGCGTGGCCTTTGCAAGGGCACTGGCGCCCAATCCCCAGATTCTGCTTCTGGACGAGCCCTTTGCCGCCATTGATGCCAAAGTCCGGCTGGAATTACGTACCTGGCTGCGGGAGATGATCACAAGACTGCACATTACCAGCATTTTCGTCACTCATGATCAGGACGAGGCCATTGAGGTAGCAGACGAGATCGTCGTGACCAACCAGGGACGGGTGGAGCAGTCCGGTTCGCCGCAGGAGCTGTATGCCCGTCCGGCCACATCCTTTGTTGCACGTTTCATTGGCAACTCCATTCTGGTGAAAAATTACGAACGTTTTCACCATTTTGATCGGCGTGGCGCGGACACGGAGGCCATTCTCCGGCCGGAGTTCGTTGGTATCTTCAAGAAGGGTGAAAATCTCCAGTATTCGAGTTCCGCCGAGGAAGGCGTGGTGGAAGACATCATTTTCCGGGGCAGCAGCCTGGAAATTCGCGTGCGCCTGCACGGCAATCTGCTATCCGCTCTTCGCAGCATCAACGAGCCGACCATCCAGGTGGGCGAAACGGTGGACGTATTCATCTATCGGCTGTTCGTCATCGACGGCAGCACTGTAACGCTGGCGCACAACCAGTCGCTGGCGCGGGAAAGCGTGGTGATCTGAAATGATGAAGAAACGGTTTTTGGCAACCGACATACTTGTCGCCGGAGGAGGAACAGCAGGCTGCTACGCCGCTATTACCGCGGCGCGGCGTTCTCCGGATATCGGCATTCTGATTGTGGAAAAGGCGAATGTGGAGCGTTCCGGCTGCCTGGCTGCCGGGGTAAACGCACTGAACGCCTACATTACGGAGGGGCAGAGCGTTCGGGACTATCTGGAATTCGTCCGCCAGGACGCGGAAAAGATTATACGCGATGACCTCGTCCTCACCATGGCGGAGCGTTTCAACGAAACTGCCGCAGATCTGGAACGCATGGGGCTGGTGATCCAGAAGGACAAAAACGGAAACTATGCCGCCCGTGGCCGGCACAACATCCGGATCAATGGAGAAAACATCAAGCCCATACTGGCCGCTGAAACACGGCGTCATGGGAACATCCGTATCCTGAACCATGTTAACCTGACGGAGCTCCTGACCTGGGACGGCCGCGTGATAGGCGCGGCGGGTTTTTCCGTAACGGACGAAACCGCCTATGCCATTTTTGCGCGAGCGGTGATCATGGCCACCGGAGGAGCAGCGGGATTGTACCGTCCCAACAACCCCGGTTTCTCCCGGCACAAGATGTGGTACCCGCCTTTTAACACCGGGGCGGGTTACGCCATGGGCATCAGGGCTGGGGCGGAAATGACCAGCTTCGAGATGCGCTTTGTCGCCCAGCGCTGCAAGGATACCATCGCCCCGACAGGCACCATTGCCCTAGGAGCCGGTGCGCGGGAAATAAACGCGCTGGGCGAGATATTTGAGACACGTTACGGACTTTCCACCTCAGGCCGGGCTTATGGAGCAGCCAATGAGGTCCGGGAAGGACGCGGACCCTGTTTTCTACGCACGCAGGGCATCACCCCCAAACAGGATAATGATCTGTTGAAAGCCTACCTTAACATGGCTCCCGCACAAACGTTGAAATGGATCGAAAGCGGAAAGCTGCCGTCCGGGTACAACGTGGAGGTGGAAGGTACGGAGCCCTACATCGTCGGCGGACATACTGGAAGCGGATACTGGGTAGACACGGCACGGCGCACCACCCTTCCCGGTCTGTACGCAGCCGGCGACGTATCCGGCGGCGCACCGAAAAAGTTCGTCACCGGTGCTCTGGCCGAGGGTGCCATAGCGGCCGAGACGGCACTGGCTGATCTGAAAGTCCTGCCCGATGTTCCGGAACTCGCATTTGCGGAACAGGCAAACACGGTCTTTGCCGAATATGAAACGCATCTTGCCCCTTTGGATAAAAAGACACTTTTCGACATATCCGCCCTGGAGGAAGCCATGCAGAAAATCATGGACGAATATGCCGGAGGCATCCGCACCGGGTACCGCTACAACGAAAACCAGCTTTCCGTGGCGGAGGAGCGAATAGCATCACTGGCCGGGCTGGTTGAAAATCTGCGCGCCGAAGATGGAGACGGACTTCTCCGCATCTATGAACTCACCGAGCGCCTTACGGTTTGCCGGACACTGCTGGCCCACATGCGGGAGCGGAAAGAAACCCGCTGGCCGGGTTTCGGCATCCACACCGGTTACCCCAATGTGGACGAATGGCAGGAAAACTACGTCAACTCAAAACTCACGGACGGCCGTATAGAAGTTTTCCGCCGGGAGCTGGTCGGGGAGGACAACTATGAGCATACGCATTGACCAGGAAAAATGCGCGGCCTGCGGCCGCTGCCGGGAAATTTGTCCAGGAAATCTCATAAAACGGGCTGAGAACGGCAAAGTGTTTCTGAAACGGCCGGAGGAGTGCTGGGGCTGCGCCTCATGCCTTAAAGAATGTGTCCACGGTGCCATTGCCTACTTCCTCGGAGCGGACATCGGCGGACGCGGGAGCCTCATGCGGACAAAGCGCGAGGGGGATGTCACCGACTGGATCATCACCCTTCCGGAAGGGAAAACCGTCACCATCTCGGTCAACAGGCGCAACGCCAACGAATATTAGGAGGCATAAAGACATGCGGGAATTATCCCATCTCGACAAACTGGAGGCGGAAGCTATTTACATTATCCGAGAGGTAGCGGCGGAGTGCGAAAAGCCGGTGATGCTCTACTCCATCGGCAAAGACAGCTCCGTCATGCTGCATCTGGCCAGAAAAGCCTTTTATCCGGAAAAGCCGCCTTTCCCCTTTTTACATATAGATACAGGATGGAAATTCAGGGAAATGATCACCTTCCGGGATAACATGGCAAAGAGATACGGCCTTGACATGCTCGTCTACACCAACGAAGAGGGAGTGCGGCAAGGCATCAACCCATTCGATCATGGCGCTGTTTACACGGATGTGATGAAGACCCAGGCACTCAAACAGGCACTCACGAAGTACGGCTTCACAGCGGCTTTCGGCGGTGGACGACGAGACGAAGAAAAGTCCCGCGCCAAGGAACGCATTTTTTCTTTCCGCAACACCGAACAGGCCTGGGATCCGAAAAACCAGCGCCCGGAGATGTGGAAGCTCTACAATACCCGTATCAAAAAAGGTGAAAGCATCCGGGTGTTTCCCATCTCCAATTGGACGGAGAAGGATATCTGGCAGTATATCCGGCGTGAGAGCATAGAAATCGTACCGCTGTACTTCGCGGCAAAGCGTCCCGTTGTTCGCCGGGACGGCAACATCATCATGGTGGACGATGATCGTTTGCCGCTTTTACCCGGTGAGAGGCCGGAGTATCTAAGCGTGCGTTTCCGCACCCTGGGTTGTTACCCGCTGACCGGCGGTGTGGAATCGACGGCGGATACACTGGATGCCATTGTCAGAGAAACATTGAGTGCTGTCACGAGCGAACGCACCAGCCGTGTCATAGATCGGGATGGCGGCGCAGCCAGCATGGAAAAACGCAAACGGGAGGGATATTTCTGATGAACGGACTTCTGAAATTCATCACCTGTGGCAGCGTGGATGACGGTAAGTCCACACTCATCGGGCACATTCTTTACGACACCAAGCTCCTCTATGCCGATCAGGAGCGAGCACTGGAACTGGACAGCCGTGTGGGCTCCCGGGGCGGAGCGATCGATTACTCCCTGCTTCTGGACGGGCTTATGGCGGAACGCGAACAGGGCATCACCATCGACGTGGCCTACCGTTATTTCACGACAGATCGACGCAGCTTCATTGTGGCAGACACGCCTGGACATGAGGAATACACCCGCAATATGGCGGTAGGCGCAAGTTTCGCCGATCTGGCGGTTATTCTGGTAGATGCAACGAAGGGCGTGCTTGTGCAGACGCGCCGTCATGCGCGCATCTGCGCACTCATGGGCATCCGAGCTTTCGTATTCGCTGTAAACAAAATGGATCTGGTAGAGTATGACCGCAAACCCTTTGAAAAGATTCAGGCGCAAATAGAGGAACTTGAAAACGAACTGGGGCTGCAGGACGTCAAAATCATCCCGCTCTCCGCCACAACAGGGGAGAATTTGACAAAACCGTCAGCTCTCATGGACTGGTACCAGGGCGGACCTTTGCTGAACTGGCTCGAAACGGTGGCAGTGGAACCCGCCGGTCACGAGGAGGGATTTTACATGCCCGTCCAGCGGGTATGCCGTCCGGATCATACCTTCCGGGGCTTTCAGGGACAAATCGAAACCGGTGAGATCCGGATCGGAGATATGCTGAGCGTTCTGCCCAGCGGCACAAAGGCCGGTGTAAAAAACATACTGGTGGGCGATCAGTCCGTCAGTGCAGCAGGAGAAGGCCAGCCCGTTACCATAGAACTGGATACGGAGGTGGACATCTCGCGCGGCAGCGTTCTCGTCAAAGACACGGTTCCGCACACGGCCAGCCATTTCGATGCCACCCTGCTCTGGATGGATGACGAGACATTGACCCATTCCCGTGCCCTCTTTATCAAGGCAGGCACCCGGCTCATACCGGCAAAGATTGACAGCATCCGTTACACCGTGGATGTAAATACCGGTGAACACAGAAATGCCACAAGCCTGAAAAAGAACGAAATCGCCCTGTGCTCCATCTCGCTGTCGTCCCCAATTGTGGTGGACACCTTTTCCAGCCACCGGACACTGGGCGAACTGATCCTGATTGATCGGATCACCAACGCCACTGCCGCCTGTGGTATCATCGAAACGGTCTTTGATGCCGGTGAACAGAACGCGGAAAAGATCGGCCCGGAAACGCGGGCGAAATATATGGGCCAGACGCCGTTTCTCATCCTTGCGGACAACATCCACAAAGCCGAGGAAATTGAGCGGGAACTGCTCTCTCAGGGACTTCACACCATGCAGGTGCGCGAAAGTGGCGAGCATCTCCTTTTCGCCGCGGATCTGCTGCAGCAGGCCGGGATCATCACGGTCATCCCTGGAGAGTCTCTGGATGCTCCGACGGAAAAGCGGATCCGGCAGGAACGGCGGCCGGAATTCGTTCTGGATCTTCGGGAAAGTGGACCGGAAAAGGATCGTCTGCTGTACGAAAATACCGTAAATTATACATACTACTAGAAGGAGGATTTCCCATGGCTGTGGACTATGCGGCACTCAAGGCCGGCGGTTTTATGCGCCAGAAGCAGAAGAACACCTTTTCTCTCCGTCTGCGGGTGGTAGGCGGCACACTGACGGTGGAGCAACTTCAGACCATCGCCGCCGCAGCAAAAAAATACGGAAAGAACTACGTTCACCTCACTTCACGCCAGGGGGTGGAAATTCCCTTTATCCGGCTTGAAGACATTGAAAACATCAAAAACGACCTTGCCGCGGGCGGGGTGTCCCCCAGTGTCTGCGGGCCCCGCGTCCGAACGGTAACGGCCTGTCAGGGAGGACAATGCTGCCCCAGCGGCTGCATCGACGCGCTGGCCATTGCCACCGAGCTGGATCGCCGCTACTTCGGGCGGCAGCTACCCCACAAATTCAAGTTTGGCGTCACCGGATGCCAGAACAACTGCCTCAAGGCCGAGGAAAACGATCTGGGCGTCAAGGGCGGCATGGCCATCTCCTGGGCGGCGGATGAATGCACTCTCTGCGGTGTATGCGAAAAAGCCTGCCGCCGTGACGCGATCTCCATGGGAAATGGCAAGATTGTGCTGGATGCGGGAAAATGCAACCACTGCGGCCGCTGCGTCATGGCCTGCCCCTCCGGAGCCTGGCACGGAAAAAGCGGTTACCTCGTCTCCTTCGGCGGCACTTTCGGAAATGCCATTCGGAAAGGCAGGGAGCTTCTTCCTCTTGTTGAAGACGAGGAGACATTGTGGCGGATAGCGGACACCGCCATCGAATATTTTGCCCAAAACGCCCAGCCCGGCGAACGCTTCGCCAAAGTACTGGAGCGTTTGGGATGGGATGATTTCACACGGAAAGTACGGGAAGCATATCAGGCTTGACGTGAACCCCCCAAAAAACTTGAAAAGGTGGGAAACTCATCCCGAAGACAGGCGTTCCTAAACGGCAACGGAGAGGAGTATCAATGTCTTTGCCGGAATTGTCTCCAGAACTGAAACGAAAATTTGCTCGACTCCAGGCATATATCAGAACCCTGAATAGTCTGGTGGTAGCCTGCTCCGGAGGCGTAGATTCCACTCTCCTGCTTGCGGTGGCCCACGAGGTTCTGGGTGACCGGGTACTGGCTGTCACCGGCGCAGACGTCTCGGTGCCCAGCCGGGAAGTGGAGTTTGTGCGAACCTTTTGCGCGGCCCGGGGCATCCGGCATGTCATTTGCCCGGTCAATCCGCTGAAGGAAGCGGGCTACCGGCACAACAGTCCGGACCGCTGTTATTTTTGCAAAAAGATCCTGTTTACTGCGCTGATGGGCATCGCCCGGAAAAAGAGCACATATCGCGGAAGGCTCCAACAGGGATGACACGGGCGATTACCGGCCCGGACTGAGGGCTGCGGCGGAACTGTCGGTCAAAAGTCCGCTCAAGGAGGCGGGACTGGGCAAAGAGGAAATTCGCTTGCTTGCCAAAGCACTGGGCCTGCCAATCTGGGACAAGCCCGCCTCCGCCTGCCTGGCATCACGTTTCTCCTATGGCGAGGAAATTACCGAAGAAAAATTGCGCTGCGTCGAGCGCGCCGAACAATTTCTCATGGACAGCGGTTTTCGGCAGGCGCGGGTCAGAATTCACGGGCATCTCGCCAGAATTGAGGTGCCTCGGGAAGATATCGAAAAGCTGGCGGCGGCGGAGATACGTCAGGCTGTCTGCCAAGAATTCCGACGCATCGGTTTTCTGTTCACCGCCTTGGATCTGGAGGGCTACCGCACCGGCAGTATGAACGCGGCTCTATCGCGCGAAACACCCGCCGGATTTCCGGGACGTTGACGCTTGACGCAGCTCACAAGGAAAACACGGGCAAAAGCCTCATCAATCAAGAAGGGAAAATCAATCATGACAACCTTGCTGCAAGACGTTGAAGAACGCCTGTTTTCCGGCGGAAGCATCGACCGGGATGCAGCTCTGGCGCTGACCGAATGGCCGGACAAACCTTCCCTCTACCGCCTGGCTGACAAGATCCGCCGCCATTTCATGGGTGACCGCTTCGACGCCTGCGCCATCATCAACGCCAAAAGCGGCAATTGCATGGAAGACTGCCGCTTCTGCGCCCAGTCGGCCCGGCACCGCACCGAAGCCCCTCATTACGCCTTCATCGACAAGGAGGAGGCTCTGCGTCTGGCCCGGGACTGCGACGCGCACGGAGTGGAACGTATCGGCCTGGTCACCAGCGGCCGTAAACTGAACGAGCGAACGCTGGCCGACATGGAGCGGCTTTTCGCCGAAATGGCCAGAAGCACGGGGCTCTATCTCTGCTCCTCGGCCGGACTGCTGGACGAAGCAACCGTCAGCCGCCTCGCCGCGGCCGGGCTAAAACGTTACCACTGCAATCTGGAGGCCTGCAAAAATTACTTTCCCCAGGTCTGCACCACCCACACTTGGGAGGAAAAGGCAGCCACTCTCAGGCTGGCGCGCGCACATGGACTGGCGCTTTGCTCCGGCGGCATTATCGGCATGGGCGAGAGCATTGCCGACCGCGTCGATCTGGCTTTGGAGCTGCGGGATTTGGGCGTCATGTCCATCGCCTTCAACGTGCTCACCCCGATTCCCGGCACACCGCTGGCTCACCTAGAGCCACTTGCCCTGGATGAGGTACTTACCGCGATCGCCGTGTTCCGCCTGATCAATCCGAAGGCGGTTTTACGCATGTGCGGCGGTCGCCAGCAACTGGGAAAAGATCAGTACCGCTGCTTCACCTCGGGCGCAAACGGAGCCATTGTAGGCAACTATCTCACCACGAACGGCAACGAACTGGCCGACGATTTGGCCCGTATCAAGGCTTTGGGCTTCACCCTGCCCCGGGAGACAGCCGGGACGGATCTGAGGCGGACCAGTTAAACGCCTGTTGAATCCCGCCGGCAGTGTGGAAACCCGCAGTTCCTTTTTTACGCGAGGCGACAGCCATGAAAATATGCATCACAGCTCTCCTGGCCTGCGTAGCCCTGTTTTTTCCCGTATCCGCCGTGTCCGCGTTTCCGGCGGATGCCCCCGCCTGGTCACTGGATGCGGCGGGCAATCTGCATATCCACGCCGGTCAAGTAACGGCCAAGCCCCTGTTCATTCCCCTGAAAGCGGGGGAAACCTCCATGGAAATCATCGCGGTACGCGACGGAAACGGCGAAATACGGGCAGCCTTCAACACATGCCAGATCTGCAACGGCGCGCCCCGCACCTATTTTGTCCACCAAAGCAAGCTCTTTGCCCCCAAAGGCTTTGTCTGTCAGAACTGCGGCAACGTGTTTTCCGCCAAGCAGCTCGGCCTGCAAGGCAACGGCTGCCACCCCCTGGCCATACCCAACTTGAGCACCGCTGTGGAAAACATCATCATTCCCGCAGACGTCCTGATTGTGCACACACCCTTTTTCCGCAACTGGGAAAGAGGACTTTAATGGACAGCAGCACGCTTCGCCTGAATATTGCGGGCATGACCTGCCCGCTCTGCGAGGAACGGGTGGCAAAGGCACTGTCCGCCGTACCCGGCGTACTGGGGGCAAAAGCCGACTTCGCACGGGGGGAAGCGGCATTGAAGCTCGCTCCGGAACAAAAAGCGGCACTTCTCATGCCCAAACTCCATCAGGCTGTGCAGGAAGCCGGTTACCGCATCGTCCCGCAGCCGGGTAAGGAAACCGGGGCTAAATTCGGCCAGGTTTTGGGGCTTCTCGGTATGGCGCTTCTTATCTTTTGGGCAGGCAAGCACTTCATCCCCGCCAAACTCACCGGCTTTTTCCCCGGCCCTGGCCAGGCGGCAAGCCTGGGAGCGCTCTTCAGCGTGGGCCTCCTGACTGCCCCTCACTGCCTGGCCATGTGCGGCGGCATTGCCATGTCCCATGGCCTCTGGGCCGCGAAAAACGCCGGCCAGGGAACCGGTATCCGTCAGGCCGCTCTTTGCTTTCAGGCAGGCAGACTGCTCTCCTACAGCGCCACAGGTGCAATCGCAGGCCTGCTCGGCCAAACCTTTGCGCTTGAGCCTGTTATGCGAGGAGGCCTCATGCTCCTGGCTGGCGCGTTCATGCTGATCATGGCACTGAACATGGTGGGCAGTTTCAGCTTTTTACGGCGTCTGCAATTCCGCCCGCTCCGCCTTCCCGGCCGTCTGGCCGCCAGCTTGCGCGACCGTTTTTCCGTTTCCGGAACAAGCAGCGGCAGGCATTTCTTTTTGCTTTCCCTCGGCATGGGATTGGCTAACGGGCTTATGCCCTGCGGCCCGCTGCAGCTTATGCAGGTCTATGCCCTGGGCCTGGATGGAGCGGGCTCAGGGGCCGCGGCCTTGGCCGCTTTCTGTCTTGGCACCATGCCCGCCTTGCTGGGTGTGAACCTGTTTACCGGCCACCTGAACCAAAAGGAGACAAAACGGATCTTTCAAGCGTCGGCGCTCCTGATCATGGTTTTAGCCCTGGGGATGATGCAAAACGGATTAGCCCTGACCGGACGGCAAACATTGGCCGCGTCTCAAAACCCGGAAGGTGCGGTCGCACGGCTTACTGCAACCGGGCAGGAAGTCGTTTCCACTGCGGATTTTGGCGCTTTTCAGCCCATTGTGGTGCAAAAAGGGCTGCCCGTGATATGGAAGCTGATGATGCCCAAAGACAAACTTGTCGGATGCAACAACGCCATCCTCGTTCCGATCTTCGGGATAGAGCAGCAACTGACAGCAGGGGAAAATCTTATTTCCTTTACCCCCGGGCAAAGCGGAACTTTTGCCTTTACATGCTGGATGGGCATGATCACCAGCCGCATCACCGTGGTAGACACCCTGTAATTCTTTTTACAAGAACTTTTTGCGGAATCAAGAGGAAGAGAAAAAACAACCGCGCGCTGTCAGTCTCCCGCTTTCCGCACTATCAGATCATAGGTTCCGTCACCGTTGGCGGAAAGTTTCAAAACCTGATGTCCCTCTTCCTTCATGCTGCGGGGTACATCCCGTACCGGCTCGCCATCGTTCATACGGACTCGCAGCACCTGCCCTTCCTCAAGTTCCTCCAGAGCGGCTTTCGCCTTGACAAAGGTAACAGGACACACGACATCCGTGATATCGATCGTGTCATCCACCGTATATTTTTCCTCAGGCACTTTCCTTCCCTCCTGTTTTAATCAACCAGTACCAGTTCCTCTTTTCTTACCATGTCGCCTTCGATGTGGAATGCATTGAGCACCGGGCGTTCCTCGTCCACAAGGGAGAGTATCAGATACGTCGCCTTCGAATCATAGGCGAGACGTCTGTCCTCCTCCGAGGGCCTTGCGGGAGAAGCCGGATGGGAATGCCAGTTGCCGATCGGTCTGATGCCCAGAGCCCTCATATCTTTAACCGCCCGCAGCTGTTCTTTGGGATCAAGCGTGAAATGATCAGAGGAATCATCAAGATTGGTCAGCAAATAGACCTTTCTGATTTCCCGTACTCCGTCCGCCGTTTCAACACCCCCGACTAGTCCGCAGACCTCCTTGGGCGCGCATTTTACGGCATGCGCAAGAATGGTCCCGTAGTCGGCGCTTTTCATAGTGATCCGCATCTTGAGCCTCCCCGCCTCAGGTCCCGGGCCGCCACTCGCAGGCCGGTTGTTCATAGTCGGCAAGTTCCCTGATTTCGGGCTCGTCCGCGCAGACGGCGCACCCCTTTCCCCGTGCCGGCAGCTTGACCTTGCGGAAGTTCATCTGGAGGGCATCGTAGGTCAGAAGATAACCGGTGAGCAATTCCCCCACGCCGCAGATATACTTGACCGCCTCCATGGCCTGCAATGAGCCGATCACGCCGCCCATCGCGCCAATCACGCCCGCTTCCTTGCACGTGGGAATAACACCCTGCGGCGGCATTTCCCTGAATATGCACCGGTAACAGGGGCTTTCACCGGGAAGAACCGTCATCAGCTGCCCCTGAAAACGGATAATGCCCGCATGGCTGAAAGGCTTTCTGGCCATGACGCAGGCGTCGTTGATCAAAAACTTGGCGGGGAAGTTGTCCGTACCATCCAGGACAAAGTCGTATTCCTCAATAATGTCCAAAATGTTGCCGCTGTCGACCCGCTCGGGCCAGGTCACGACCGTAATCTCCGGATTGATCGCCAGCATGGTTTCCTTTGCCGAGTCTACCTTGGCCTTGCCAATATCCGGCGTTGTGTGGATGATCTGGCGCTGCAGGTTGGACAGATCGACCACATCCGCATCCGCTATCCCGATAGTTCCAACCCCCGCCGCCGCAAGATACATCGCGGCAGGCGCGCCCAAGCCCCCCGCGCCTATGATCAACACCTTGGCATTCAGAAGCTTCTTCTGCCCCTTTGCGCCAATCTCTTTCAGGATGATATGCCGGGAATACCGCTCCAACTGTTCATTGCTCAAAGCCATGGCATCCGCCTCCCATGAAGTAGAGAAACTCCACCTCGTCGTTCTCCTGCAGAACCGTTGCCGCGAAATCCCGCCGGTCGACAAAGTTTCCGTTTATGGAAACCGTGACATATTCCGGCGATTCAATACCTTCCTGCTCAATCAGGGCGGGAAGCGCTATTCCTGCCGGAACTTCTTTTTCCGTACCAGATACAACAATATGCATCTTGATTTTCTCCCTCCTCAGGCGTTTGCCCTGGCAATCGCCTGCGCAAAATCATGGGTCAAATCGCCGATATCCTCAATGCCCGCGCTTACACGCACGGTATCGTCATGAACGCCCGCTGCAAGCCGGCGTTCTTCCGTATTATTCTTGCAGATCGTCGAGGCAGGATGCACCGCAATCGTCCGTACATCTCCAATATTGCTGACAATTTTGACATATTCCAGAGCATTCAGGATACGGTAGGCCCGTTCCTTCGAGCCTGCCCGGAATGTAAGGATGCCGCCGCCCAAACCGCGCAGTTCTTCCTGTACAAGCCCGCCATAGGGATTGCCGGGCAAAGTCGGATAGTTGACATCCCGGACCCCTTCCATTCCCGCCAGTGCCCGCGCAAGCCGGTCCGCATTGTCACAGATATGCTCCATCCGGATTCCCAGAGTTTCCATCCCGACAACGTTCAGAAACGCGTTCATGGGTGAGAGGCAGGCGCCCAGGTTTTCCCACAGATCGGTACGCAACCGGACCAGATAGGCCTGTTTCCCGTATTTCCGGAACCTGTTCAATGCGGGGAACCGGTCAAAATCCCAGTCAAATCTGCCGCCGTCCACTATGACGCCACTGATCGCGTTGCTCCCTCCGTTGATGTATTTCGATCCTGAATGCACCACGATATCCGCCCCCAGCGACAGGGGATTGGCAAGAAACGGCGTGGCTGTCGTATTGTCCACAATGAGCGGGATTCCTCTTGCATGTGCAAACGCGGCAACGCTTTTTACATCCACCACATCCAGCCCCGGATTGCCAATCAGTTCGCAGTAGATCGCCCTTGTCCGCTCCGTCACAAGGTCCCCCAGTTCTTCAACACAAACATGGCGCACAAAAGCGACATTGATGCCGAACTGGCGCAGATCCTCGAACAGATCGAAGGTGCCGCCGTACAATCCGCTTCCCGCGACGATCTCGTCACCAGAGCTCAGTATGTTCAACAGGGACAAGGCCACAGCTGCCATGCCGGAAGCCGTGGCCAACGCGCCGTTTCCTCCCTCCAGTTCGTTCATCCGCTGCTCGAAAGCGGCCACAGTAGGATTGCCAATCCGGCTGTAGGCAAACCCGGCTTTCCGGTGATGAAACACCTGTTCATGCTCTTCGGCGCTTGCATAGGCAAAGGCATTGACCTGACTGACCGGAGGCAGAGTCGCCCCGGCAAAATAACCGGATGCGGCTCCATGCAGCAGCCTGGTATTGAAATGCATTTCCGCCTCCCTTTCAAATGACATAGAACCAGCCGGCATCCTCTTCATCCGCCTTCACCCGTTCCACCGGGCGATGCGTGGCATGATTGAACACCAGCTCCTGATTCTTCACGCTGACCTTCGTGCCTTCGGGAACCGATTCCGTGATGAAGGTATTGCCGCCGATCACGACATTCCTGCCGATAACCGTATCGCCGCCCAGAATCGAAGCTCCGGAATAGATGGTCACGTTATCGCAGATGGTCGGATGCCGTTTCACATTTTTCAGGCGCTGCCCGCCCCTGGTGGAAAGCGCTCCCAGCGTTACTCCCTGATAGATTTTGACGTTGTCCCCGATAACCGTGGTTTCCCCAATGACGATGCCCGTCCCATGATCGATGAAAAAATACTTCCCGATGCAGGCTCCGGGATGGATATCGATGCCGGTTTCCCGATGCGCATGTTCGGTCATGATGCGGGGAATGAGCGGTATGCCAAGGATATGCAGTTCATGCGCGATTCTATTGACCAGGATTGCGTACAGGCCGGGATAGGAGAAGATAATCTCATCCTTGTTAAACGCGGCGGGGTCGCCATCATAAGTCGCCTGGATGTCTGTTTCCAGCAATTCCCGTATGAATGGGATCCGTTCGAGAAAATGGAAGGTCAGCTCAAGTGACAGTTCGTGCAGTTCTTCTTCAGGAAGAGATCTGTATTTTTCCACGCATGGAAGCACAATCATAATCTGTTTGGAGAGAACGGAAATGACATCTTCCAAAAGCATCGACGTGTTGTTTTTGGGTGTCAGCACCTTGCATTTCTTGTTGCTGAAAAATCCTTGGAAAATGATGATTTTCAGGTTTTCCAGCACATCCAGAATCAGTTCCGCGTCCGGATGTTCATGGTTGTTCACCGTGTCAATGTACTTGCTCCCCGCGTAGCTCCCCATCAGGTTTTCAACAAGACGATCAATTCGACCTGCCAAATCCGTTTTCATATCCTCTCTCGAATGCTCCTCTCCAAAAGGTTTACCGATATTTTTACAATATACCTACTTACATAGTAGGCTAATATCAGCATGAATTTTCCTTGTCAACAGGAAAGCGGACACCGCCCCCTCAGGAATTGAAGAGTATGTTGAAGGAAATGTCGGAGAGCGGGGTACGGGGAAGATACAGCCTACAAGGCGATTCTGCCCTCAGGCTGGCTGTGTCCACGAGCCCTTGAGGCAGATTATGGAAAGCATGCTGGAGATTGACGCTTATCCCCAGAAGTGATCGCGCAGGCCGGAAATCCGCGTCACCTGCCGCCGCACCGCCATTTTCAGCGTCTCTTCGGCAGCGCAGATCGTCACCGCCTCGCGGGCTCGTGTCAGTCCCGTATAGACCAGCTCGCGGGTCAAAAGCCCGGAGGCGGAGTCGGCCAAAACCAGCAGCACACGGTTGAATTCCGAACCCTGGCTTTTATGCACCGTCATGGCGAACACTGTCTCGCAGGCAGGCAGACAAAACGGAGAAAATTTTACAAGCCGGCCTTCGGCGTTCAAAAAACAGGCCTCGTTGTGAAAGATGACACCGATATCGCCGTTGAACAGATCGAGCTGATAGTTGTTTTCCACTACCATGATCGGCCGGGCATGGTAGCGTCCGCCACGGCGCCCGATCAGTGTGCGATTTTGCAGTTCACGCTCCAGCGCGGTGTTGAACGATTCCGCTCCCAGCGTGCCCTGCCGGTGAGAACAGAGCACCGCAAAATCCCGGAATCTGTGCAGAAATTCTTCCGGATCGGCACTGGCAAAAAGCCCTTTGTAATAGTCGAGTTCACGCTCCACCACAAGGGATGCCAGCTCCGTTACCGGGACAGGCGTCATCAGGCGGCAAGGCTCTTCGGAAGACGCTGCCGAAAGCATGTCCCACAGACCAGTCCCCTGCCCGCTTTTGACCAGACGAGCCGCACGCCCTATGCCTCTTTCACCGTCAAAACGGTAACTCTTTTCCAGCACCACCACTGCATCATCCAGCGGCCGGGCGGCTTCATGCGCCACAGACGCAAAACCCAGCCGTACAAGCCGGGCCGTAAAATCTGGGGAAAAGATGTTGGAAGTACGCTCGCCGCACAGATCGCCCAGAATGTTCCCCGCCCCGACCGAGGCCAGCTGATGCTGATCCCCCAGCAAAATCAGACGAGCATCCGGCGGCAGGGCCCGCAGCGTGGCGACCATGAGCTCCAGATCCACCATTGATGCCTCATCGATCACCAACAGGTCGCAGGGCAGCGGATTCTTTTCGTTGTGGCGGGGAACTCCGGTAACCGGATTGACGCCCAGAAGCCGGTGCAATGTGAGTACCTCTCCGGGAAGCCCGGCCTCGCGCGCCAGACTCTCCCGCAGACGCATCACCGCCTTCCCGGTAAAAGCCGCCAGATACACGCGCAGACCGGGCCGCTGCGCCGCTATCAGCCGCAAGGTCTGGGAAATAATGGTGGTTTTTCCGGTGCCGGGGCCGCCGGTAATAATGCAAAAACGCCGCAGGGCGGCAACCGCAACCGCAAGCAGCTGCGCCTCGTCCAGTGCTTCCAGACTGGCAAGGCCTTCGCGCAAGGCGGCTTCATCCACTTCGACAAAAGAGATCAAAAGCTCTTCGATGCGGCGGATCAGCTCCCGTTCTCCCTTCCAGAGACGGTTCAAGTAGAGCCTCTCGCCGTCCAGGATCAGCGGACAATGTTCTTCGGGCGCTCCCACCACCGAAGTCGCCCGCAACGCCTGCGCCCATGCATGTGGTTCAAGCTTTTCCGGAACACCCAAAGCGCCTGCCTCTTCCGGCGGCAACCAATGCAGCTCGCGGCAGGCCCGCGGCAGATCAAGACAGACATGGCCACTGGCCTGCCAGCGGCAAACCAGCGCCGCCGCCAGCGCAAGCTCCGGAATCCCGCCGCCCAGCCGGGTCATCAGATTGGCAAAGTGGCGTTCAAACGGAGAAAAGGCGGTTTCAGCAGGGGCTGCATTCATTGGGTACTTTCATGTGAGTATACCCCTGTTTCTGAATATCATGCGGCCGACCCAGACGCTAAACAGCCCGCGCAGATCCCTGTACCGCGGTTTCGAAAGACGCTGCAGGAGCAAGCCCAGCACGGAACGTATTCTCTCCGGCGTCTTTGCCCCCTCAAAGCGCATCCTGGACAAGAACATATCGCCTATGTTCCATGGCCGGTAGTTTGCATCGCGACCATATAGGAAAGCACGGAAGGATCTTC
>JAILGY010000038.1:0-6366 GCA_024696325.1 bacterium
CCGGAAATTTGAGGAGCTGTTGAGCGAGAATACGAGCCGTGATGTTTATGCGGACTCGGCATACCGTTCAGAGGAAAGTCTGACAAAATTGAAAGAGCTGGAATACCGGGAACATCTCCAACGTAAGGGACAAAAAAATCATCCTTTGACCAAACTGGAAAAACAGGGAAACCGGACGCGGTCCAGGATTCGCAGCCGCGTGGAGCATGTATTTGGTGTGCAGTTACAACGAGCAGGTCAACTCGTGGCGCGGACAATTGGCCTTGCCCGGGCGACCGTGAAGATCGGTTTCAGAAATCTGGCCTATAACATGGACCGGTTGGGCTTTTTGCTGGGGGCCTGAGGGAGAAGTGCGTCCAGAGTTTGGGAAAAAGTAAGAAGAAAAAAGAAAAAAGCAAGTAAAATCATCAAGCTAAATGATATAGCTTTTATAAGACCCATAATCAGCGAAACAATTACAAACAATCTGTTCAGAAAATAAGCATATAAAATTAAAGACAAAAGCACAAAACGCTATTTTTCAAGGTACCCTCAAGTGGGTCAAGACTATACTTAGAGAGAGCAAATCTACGACGGAAATTTACAGTGTGGCTGCACCGTGTGGTGCTGAGGCGGATGAAGATTTGCAGGACGTGGAGGAGCTTCATGATTTGCAGGAGATTGACAATATGCTGGAAGAACGAGTTTCCGAATGGAAAAATGACTATATCTGGCAGGGCTGGAAACAGGGCCGGGAAGAAGGCATAGCGTTGGGCCGTAAGGAAGGCATGGTACTGGGTCGCGAGGAAGGGTTTCTAAGTGCGCTTGTTTCGCTTGTGGAGGATGGTCTGCTGCCGGTTGGTACAGCTGCGGCGCAGGCAAAGATGAACGAAGAGGAGTTTATTGCCAGAATGAAAAAGCTGGGGACGCCGAATCAGCAGTGAGACGAGGATTCCACAGACATTTACGGTGTGGCTGCACCGTGTACCGTGTACATGACATTGTTATTTAACCCGCTTTAAGGAGGACATCCATGTCTGATGAGACCGTCCGCGAAGAGCAGAATGCCACAGTGCGTGAAGAACGGAATGCCGCTGAGACCATCCGTGAGGGCCAAATTCCAACAGGATCGGGCGGCGTTGGCTTGGGCTCAATTTTCCAAGGCTACCGCGTTGTCCGGCAGCTGCCGACAAAGGGCAGTGAGGCGGATATCTTCGTCGGGGAGAAAGATGCGGCGCAGTACATCCTCAAACTGTACCGCTACGGCATCAAACCGAAAAAGGATATCCTGCTGACCATCAAGGCCTTGAGTGAAAGCTATCCGCATGAATTCATCCGCCTTTTCGACGCGGATTTTGACGCCGCAAGCGGGCGTTGGTACGAGATTCAGGAATACATATCAAACGGCTCCCTGCAAAACCTCATGGCGGATCGTTCTTTGCTCACTACCGCGCAGCAGGCAACCTTTTTCAACGATGTCGCACGTGAAGTAGCCGACGCCCTCCATGCCCTGCACCAGAACAACCTGCTGCATCTTGATCTCAAACCTTCCAACATTCTCTTACGCTCCGTACATCCGCTTGATCTGGTGCTGATCGACTTCGGCATTGCCACGGTCCTGGATGCGGATATGTCGAAAAAGTTTACCCAGGTACGCGGCACACCCATGTACCAGTCGCCGGAATCTTACAGCGGAGGCATGGGAAGACCCACAGACTGGTGGAGCCTGGGCATGATCCTGCTGGAAATTGCCGCGGGCGTGCATCCCTTCCGGGGATTGAGTGAACGGGTTATCAAATATGCCATCGCGACGGAACCTGTGGAAATTCCTGATCATTTGAATGCCGGACAAAAGGAGCTGCTTCGAGGGCTTTTGACTCGCGACCCAGAAAAGCGCTGGAACTATGAACAGGTGGCCCGCTGGCTTTCCGGAGAACGCGGCATACCGCAGCACTTTGAAAATTTTCCGGTGGTAAATGAGCAACCTCCTTCAAATGGCACGGCCCGTAATCCCCTCAAGTTCATGGGCAAGCAGTATCAAAGCTTGGCCGATCTGACCGCCGCCTTTTTGAAGGATGAACAGAGCTGGCAGAAGGGCAGGGAATTTTTGCTGCGTGGCTATGTCAAACAGTGGCTGGAAAGCAACAAAGAGTTTGACGCTATTGTGGATATGGACGACGCGATGTCCGGCACGGAAGATCCCGATGAAAAGCTGTTCCGCTTTGTGCAGCGTTTTGGCGGCGATATGCCTTTTGCCTTTGGCGGGCATCTGATCACGCTTGAAAACCTGCTGCTCTTTACCGGGAAGGGACTGAAACGTCAGCCGGTAACGGCAATGGAACAGAAAATCGCGGATTCCATTGAAAATGGCGTTCTGCTCTCCTGCCTCGATTTTTACGAGCAACAAGGGCGGACATCAGAGACGGTGCAGAATTTGAGATTGGTGCTGGAAAGCCTGAAGGGAAAAACGCAAGAACATATAGTGGGTTTTTTGGATGTCTGCCTACATCCAGAAAATTATTACTGCCCATTTTTGAATGGAAATACGGCAATTGAAAACATTGTAAAAAATGTATCTTCGTTACCCAATCTACCGATAACTATTAAGGAACATGAAAGAAGAATACTTGAAGAACAAAGAAGAAGAGTGCCTGAAATACTGAGAAAAATTCATAGGTTGTCGGGCATCTATAACCGCGCTGCTACCGCCATGAACGCAGCAGATTCCGAAGAGTCATTCAAGACGGCGGCGGAAACTTTCAAGACGATTCCCGGCTTCAAGGATGCAGACAATCTCGCCAAACAGTGCCTTGAGAAAGCCGAGGCTTGCCGCAAGGACGTCATATATGCTTCCGCAAAGTCGCAAATGACCGAAAATGTTGTAACCAATTATGAATGGGCGATCAAAAATTATGAATGGGCGATCGAAACATTTGGTACGATCTCCGGATGGAAGGATGCGGATGAACAGATATACGCTTGCCAGAGGAAAATCGAAGAGATCAAAGCTAAAGAAGAAGCCGACCGTCTTGGACGCGAACGTAAAGCCGAAGAAAAGCGGATCGCGGATGAAAAAGCGACAAAGAAACGGAAGCGGATCGTCGCAATCGTAGCACCAATCATAATGACTTGTATAGCTTTTGTTATTGTGTTGACTACAGTGATTATCCCGAATCAACAATATCAAGAAGCAAGTAACGCCATCAAAAATTCTTCTGTTGGTGACACTATAAAATTTGGTCACTATGAGCAAGACAACAACAGTTCAAATGGCAAAGAAGAAATAGAATGGGTAGTATTAGCCAAATATGGAGATAAAATTCTAATTATTAGCAAGTATGCACTTGATTGTCAAAAATACAACACGTCATACACGAGTGTTACATGGGAGAACTGTTTTCTACGAAAGTGGATGAATGAAACATTCTTGAAAGCTGCATTTAGTTCTGGAGAACAAAAACTGATAAAAAGTTCTACTGTAACAGCAGACAAAAATCCATCGTACAGTACCTCGCCGGGAAATAGTACAATAGACAAAGTGTTCCTTTTGAACATTACAGAGGTCAATAAGTATTTTAGTTCAGATAGTGCACGGCAATGTCAGGGAACAGCATATTGTTACGCACGAGGTGCTTCTAAAGACGGCAATAATAGCTTCTGCTGGTGGTGGCTGCGGTCGCCCGGCGACGGTTCTGACGCCGCTGCGGGTGTCCGCACTGACGGCTCCGTCAGTGACATTGGTAGCAGTGTCGACCGCGATAATAACGCCGTTCGGCCCGCTTTGTGGATAAATCTTAAACCTTAAATCTTTTCTGAAAAAATCTTCCACAGCGCCGAAAGCGCAAATAAGACAAGTTATGAGCGATGTATCAAGTAACAAGACTGTTGTTAATGGCATTAATAAAAGCAGTAGTTGAGAAACAGCAGTAACAGCAGTAACAGCAGGAACGGCAGCTGTCATAAAGCAGTGGCAGCTGGAAGGGAAGACAGAGCATGAGCTCGACAGTAGTTGTAACGGGAGCGGCCCTTTATTCGGTAGAATCGATGGCGGGAGCCTCGCTGCTGGCCCTGTTTGGGCCGGCGCTTGTTGTGGACGGTCTTGCTGCTGCAGCCAGAGAGGCCCAAAAGCAGCGTTGGAGGCTGGTTGAGCAAACCTGGCAACAAACCAGTCAAATGCTCCGGAGAGAAATTGATCAGGTGCGGAGCGTTCCAGAACGCCAAAACCTTACCTCCTTGCTCAATGGCATGGCGTCTGTCTGGCGTCAGGCTATGATGAACAACGATGCTCCGGCTACGGAAAAGGCACTTGCCGGGTTGCGGCAGAAGATTTTTTCCGCTCAAGCCGACGAAAAGATGCTGGACTCCCGGCGTGACGAACTGTCTCGGCTATTGACGAAACTGAGCGCGGAGGCCCCTTCCGGTTTTGCGCCGGAGCTGGAGGCTTTGCGTAAGGACGGTAACAGCAAAAACTCCAGTCTTTCCATCGAGGAACAAACTAAAAGAATTGAGGCACTGAAATCCAAAGCCCGCAAGTTGGCCGGTGAAATCGCGCAGGCCAATGCCCTTTCGCTGGACGATCTGGTGGAAGAGACCGTCTTCATTCCGGAACCTGTTGATAATAAGCAGTCGAAAGAGGACGAGGATGCGGCGGGCGTGGCGTTGGTGGCGGACATCTGCGATTTCGGCGGGCGTATTGCCTTCTTTGATGAACGTGAGGCGGAACGGCTCAAGCCGCTGGTTCTTGAAGCAAAACAGGGCACTACCATGACGCGGCTGAAACTGATCCGCGGCGAGATCAAAACTATTTATGGGCATCTGCGCGAATGCGCCGTACTGACGGATATGTTCAAACGGGATTTGAGGGATTTTCTGCCACCGATGCGCAAGGCCCAAGGGACGGAACAACTGTGCCGGCGCATGGAGGAACTGCTGGAAGCTTCAAATGTATCTCGCGATGCCTACGACAAGATCTACATGAGCGTAAAAAAAGTTTTTCTGGAGCAGATGGAGACCATCACGGACGCCCTGCTTGCCGAAAAAGTGGAAGGAACGCTCAAACAGATGGGCTATACGCTTATGGATGAGGAAGGCCGACCGGTCGAACTGAAGGCCGGCGAAGCTCGTTTGCTTTCAACGCCCTACGAAGGCTACCGTGTCCGGGTGAAAGTCGGGCAGGATGGAGCGATTGCCACCCGTCTGGTGCGCGTAGTGGGCAGCGAGGAAGAGAAGACCTCCGTTTCGGAATACCAGAAGCAGGCGGATATTGAGGTAGGCAAGAAATGGTGCGCCAACCTGAAACAGATCCACGAGGCTCTGGCGGAAGAGGGACTGCCCGTCAGGGATATTTTCCGCAAGGAGCCGGGCGAGGAGCCGCTTGACATCATCGTTGACCCTTCGATACGGAAACCGCGCAAACAGGCCAAGGGTGCGGAACGGCCACAGGAGCGCCTGCGGGAAAGAAACAGGGGGTAATGCGGTTCACGATTGTCATTCTAGGCGCGGTAGCGCAAAGAATCTCCCCAAATACGTCTAAGCGTTGTTGGCAGGAGATCCGCTTTTGCTGCTTTAGTGAAAAGCCGCTTCATTCAGGATGACCCATAAAGAAAAACAATGAACACGGAACGAACTCCGCATGATGCGGCCTACAAACAATTTTTCAGCAATCCGGAGATGGTTGCCTCGCTTTTGCGGGACTTTGTGCCGGAAGATTTTGTATCCGAGCTGGATTTCTCCACGCTGGAGCGGTATCCGGGCTCCTGGGTGACCGGGAATCTGCGCGAGCGGCACGATGATATCGTCTGGCGGGTGGGCTGGAAGAAGGGCCGGTGGTGCTATGTGGTCCTGCTTCTGGAATTTCAGAGTACGCCGGATCACTGGATGGCGCTCAGGATGCTTTCCTATACGGCGCTTTTGCTGCTCGATCTGGTGAAATCCGGGCAGGTTGAGCAGAAGGAAGGACTGCCTCCGGTTTTTCCGCTGGTGATCTACAATGGCAGCCGAAACTGGCAGGCGCCAAAGGATGTTTCGGAACTGTTTGCAGACATGCCCGGCAGTTTGCGGGCCTTTTGCCCACGGCACCGGTATTTTCTGCTGGATGAGGGGCGGACTTCGCCGGAAACGCTGGAACGTGCAACCGGTCTTTCGGCGTTGTTGCTTCGTCTTGAGCGGGCGAGGAATATAGACGAGGCGCGTGGGATTATTAAAGAACTGATTGTACGTTTGGCCGCTCCCGAATATCAGGGTTTACGTCGGGAGTTTACGGTGTGGCTGCACCGTGTGGTGCTGAGACGTATGGACATTGCGCAGGATGTGGAGGAGTTTCATGACCTGCAGGAGGTTGACGATATGCTGGAAGAACGGGTTCCCGAATGGAAAAATGACTATATC
>JAILGY010000106.1:0-13031 GCA_024696325.1 bacterium
GTATTAGCTGAAACCATCTGTGGACATTCCTTTCCGAGTTTGGTCTGGACGCTAATACTCTAAAGGAACACAGGTGGTTTTTCATTTGTAAAAGGACATCAAAGAACTGGCATACTACCCACCATCATGCCAGAAGCCTCCAGAATTGCGTATTTTGCCTCCGGCTGCACGATTTCTGAAAAAGCTGAAAGATAAGAGATTGAAATCTCTTTATCAGGAAGCCATAGACTCCATTTTAAAAAATCCTGCCCTCGGCACGGAAAAGACCGGGGATTTAAGGGGAGTCAGAAGCTATAACATTTATTACAACCGCACCAACTATGAGCTGGCATATACCGTGGAATATGTTTTGAACGAAGACACGGGCGAGAATGAGATAATTGTCGTCATTATGGCAGGAACAAGAGAAAATTTTTATGACGAACTGAAACGCTACTGGCATTAGCCCACTTTGCTTTGCGCCTTCAAGCCCGAACAATGATACCGTCCGGGCTTTTTACTTTCTCTCTCGGCTTTCATGCTCAAGCGCATCGCTCCAGTCCCCAAGCTCATCCAGCGGGATGGAGAGGATATCGTTCCGTCCCCATCCCATGCTCATCGACAACCGGACGCACAGGCGCATGGCGTCAGATTTCGGCATCAACGAAAAATCGCGTCAGCCCGGCCTGCAAGGACAGGAACCCAACAGGTCGAGCAGATGAAGGTCGTCATGCCCCGCCGGGCCGTGCGGCCCTCCCCCCGAATCCATATGTTCAAAATATGGCAATTTTGGACATATGACAGGGCAATTTACCTTCTTAAGTTCACTTTATGCCAATATGAACATATAGGCGGAATTGTCGCATCCTTATGTCCACACGCGGTTTGATTAAACGCCTAACCATTCGTTCCGTCGCGAAATGCCGCGGCCCCAGCGTGCCCGTTTCAGATACGTTCCCGACCGCCGTGATCAAACTATCAATGGGCTGACAGTTGTCGAACAAACGGGATCCCTTCACACTTCATTATTTTTTTGCCGTGAACAGCCCAAGCCCAAAATGGGCCATCTTTCCGATGGCAAAAGGAACTTTGACCGGCTGTGAAAACGTAAGTCTGAACCCATAGCCATGGGTCGGCCTTTCGCCCTTGCGCTGGCATACGAATTCTGACCAGCGGATGGGGGCTCCGTCCCGGCAAGGCAGCAACGGGACAGGCGACACAGTGACAGGTTCCGGTATGCCGACCTCTGCGCATGACCTGCGGACTTCAGAGACAAGCCAGTCGGCAAATGAGCCCGCGCGCGGTTTGTAGTGCCGCCCAAACACAACGGGGGTTACACTTTCAACGATCAAGGCGTCTTCCCGTTGGGCAAGGGGCTGTGCATGAAGAAGAATCAGCCTGCCCAGATCACTTCCGCCTGACCATATCTTTTTCAAGGCTTCGAAGGCGGCGCGTTCTCCCGGAGTTATGGCGCGGGGGACAATAATTTTCATGTGGTCTATTTTCCCGTCGCCGTCCAGATCGCAGGGCCAGTAAAAGGCATGCTGATGGTTCTTCAACGGGTTTCCCGAAGCATCCTTGCCGCTGAAAAGCGGGGATACCTGCTCTGGATCACCAGTTATTTGCCGGCTTTTGCTCATCAGCCCTGCGCGTACCCTTTCCGCCATGATAAGCGTTTGAGTCACTGGAGGCTGCGGAACAGACTGGAGAGCATACGTATAACAGAGCGGCTCTGACGCAAGGCAACTCCGTCCAGGCTTCTTGTAGCGCTGTTCTGGCAAGACGTATGCCGCGTGTCCGAGAAGCGGGTGCTTGTTCCACCCTTCCGCCTGAAGCGTTGCTGTCGAGATGGTCAACGCCTCCAGCCATGTCATGTCGCGGGACTGCCCGTCAGCGGTGATCTTGGGGCGGTATGGCAAGTCCTCGTAGCCGGTCTCAGAGCGCAGCGTATTTACAGCCGTGCCGTTTTCCGAAGCCAGGCAGTTCCACTCCTTTTCATCGGGAAGCTTTTCGACAATGGAAGCTTCTATCCAGGATTCCGAGCGTCCGAGGTAATTCAGTTCAGATGCCAGGGTCTGCAATGTCCCCAATGCCTGCCGAGATGCTTGCTCCGGAAGTTCCAGAAACATGACTTCGCCTGGATGCATGCAAACGCTCGCGTCTATGACAGGCTGGCGGTCTCCATCTTTTTTGCCCATGTCCTGATAGAGTTTCACTGCCATTGACGCGGTGGCAGGCAGGGACATCCGCGGGGAACCTGAAAGAAGGGATAATGCTTCCTTGACTGCCTCTTCCGGAATTTTCTCATGTCTCCTGTACCAGATGTCCAGCAGGGCCCGGGCAATCCTGAACGGAGACGGAGGCCATTCCGGAGCACCTTCGTTGACATTGCGGCCCCAGGCTGTGGCGTGGTACCGCCCGCAGAGAAATCGTATCATGAGCGCAGGCATGATCAGGCCTTTTGGGTTACAGGAGCAGTGAGTTCCGTGACGGCGGGATCGGCAAACAGCGGCTTGCATGCCCGTATGGCGGATTGCAGCGGAGCCAGCAGGCTGGCAGCTTCGGGAAGACTGTCCATGCCTTCCAGGCGTATGCCGCTCGAAATCATAAGGTCACAGGCTGTACGTAGTCTGAGCCCGCCATCAAGCAGCACGCGCACCTTGTAGAGCGCGAGACACAGGAGGAGTTCCTGCGCTTCGGCTGGAAGTCCCAGCGCCTTTATGCCGGCGACATCTATGTTGAAAAATACGGTGATTTTTTCCGCCGTATATTCGACGCGCTGATAGGGCACGTTGCTGTATACGTCCTTGGAGTAGTCCACATGCTGGATCTTACCCGTCGGATCGAAGCTGTTCTTGACGCCGCCGGAAACGGCTTCCCGTATGTTGGTGGCTTCAATGAAGGAAGAAATCAGGCGGGGGACCTTGATGCGTCCGCCTTCCACAGTGGAGAGGAAGACACCGTGCAGCAGGGAATTCACATCGTACTTGAAAATAGTCCTGTATATCCGTTTCCAGTCCAGTTTGCCCTTGGGGTTGTATCCGCTTTCACTGCAGATGGCATCCTGGAATTTTTTGTCGGAAATGATGAATGGAGAGGCAAGCCTGTGCGGTTCCGTGAGCGTGGAAACGACGCTCCCATCAACGTCACTGCCCTGGAGCCTGGCGATGACATAGGAAATCCCTTCCAATTCGGGCACGCACATTCCTTCGGGAGTGGTTACTGTCGCTTCCAGACGGTTTGCCATGGACTGGGCAGACTCCACGAGCAGCTTTCTCGTACCGTCCGGCAGCGTGTATACCGCAGCTCCGAGATCGGCAAAGCCTGTGGGCTGGAAACGTTCACCCTGTGCCGGGGCGAGATCTGCTTCGATGAGGATGCGGTTCTTGGATGCAAGATCGAGGATCATGTCAATACTCCTTGCGCTATTGCAGTCTGAGGTGTTCCCTGAATAAGGTTGCGGTATCTACGGGTACCAGCATGCAGGCAGCGATACCGTCGCAGTCAAGCCCCTTTGCCATTTCGGCATAGGAATTCGGCAGGTAGAACTTTGTTCCGCCGGCGGTCCGTATGCGCTGGGCCGCAATGCGGCAGGCTTCTTCCAGCCTGTCGGACGCGAGCAGCGCAGCAATCCGGTTTTCTCCCGACAACTTTGAAGTCAGGAGCCCTTCGTACACCGGCACGTCCCAGTCTGTATGCAGAATCTTGAGAAGAGCAACGGCATACGGGAGCCGTGCGGCTTCAAGAGGAGAGTTCCATCCTTCCGGCATGGAGGGCATGCGTTCCATAAGGGAAAAGCTCCTCGTCATGTCGCCCAGCAGCGCATGGTCGACGGTTCCGAAAAGAAGCGGCGCGATGTCCGAGGGATTCAGACGTATGGATGCCGCCCAGGGGCTGCAGCCGAAGCGCCCGGCGTCGAGGATCCTTCTCCTGAGTACCCTTCCAAGCGTTTTGCGAAAGTCCCCCGCCGCACCTATGTACTGGACGGGCCTGTCATCCCACGCATAGGCCGCTGTTGGTTTCACGGGAGCGATGTTCGCCCTCAGAGGCCCGAGCTCGCCGTTTCGTTTGATGGAAGCCAGCGCCGCGGCGATGCGCACCTCGACGGAACCGTCATCACAGGCGCTCAGCCACCGGGCAGAAAGGCGGCACGGAGGCGCAGCCGGAATATCCTTGCTGACAGGTTTTGAAATGCCGGGCAGCCGGTCGACATCGGCAAGCGCCCGGCTGACGGCGATGAAATGTTCCGTATCAGGGGCCTGCACGCAAGAGAAGGCCTTTTGCCGCAGGATCTGCAATTTTGAAGAAACTGACGCGGGCAGATTGTCTTTGCGCGACAGCGCGTTGACATAGTCGAAAACATTGGAAAGGAGGGATGCCATGGGGCGGTACTCGGTCGAGATGGTGCCGCATGGCATGGCGACATAACTCTGTCCGCGCCGCTCCAGAAAGCTGTACCGTTCAAAGGTGTCTATGCCCCTGTCCACGCCAAGGCTGGCCGTTGACCTCGCGAACTCGGCTCCATCACGGACTTGCCGCCGCGCGAGCGTGGCCCGCCCTTCATTGAAAAGCCGCTTCAGCTCCCGGTAGCCCGCAAGTCTGCTCCACACGGGGAGCCATATCTCGCCGCGGTCTTTCCCGAAAAGGTCGGAAGAGGCGAAGCCGGCGGATGTCGCATTGACGCAGAAGGGAGCGCTGGCCTGCAGAAGATCGTTCGGTGAGCGCCTGGCCAGGGATGCCGCAAAAAACAGCGTCCCTTCAAGCATGAGGATATAGTCCCAGGGGTTGCCCCGCGTGTCTTCCACCTTGGACTTGTAACCCTGGTTGACGCCTCCGGCGCTGCCGGGATCAAACTGGGCCATTTTGCTGAGGGGAAAGCCCTTCGACGGCGTGCCAAACAGTGACGACTGCACCCATGCGAACGCATTTTCAGCATCGGTTTCAAGCAGAGCCGTGTTTATTTGCTGCATGAAATTGTTGGCATACTCTAAACGGCCTTCATTGCCGCCGGTACCGAGCAGAGGCGGAAAGGCGGGCTTGTCTTCACGAAGGGCGTAGGCGGCGTCCAGCCAGGGCAGGCAACGTTCCGGGAGGAAGGATCTGCAGCGCTGAAGTATGGCCTGCTTGTGCTCTTTTTTTACAGACTCGCCCAGTTCCTTCTGCCTCTTTCCGGCGGCGGCGTAAATTTCTTTGAACTCTGGCCAGCGGGTGATGATGCCTATCGCGTTCCTGTAATCCAGAAGCCTGTCGCTGCCGGAGTTCACGATGGCGTTGATGCCTTCCTTGTTGTCTCCCGGATAAAAACCGCTCCCGCCGTTCCAGGGGGTGACGATGGGAGTAGGAGAATACTCTTCCGCAAAAAAGCGGCAGAGATCGTCTGCGTCAAGCGAGGTCTGGAGATGAAAAACTCCGTTCTCCCAGCAGCCACGGACTTCGGGGTCTTTCTGTTCGGCTACAAGACGGAGTATGCCCAGAGCCTTCAGGTAGGACGAAAGAGGTCTGATGCCGCATCCGGCAAGCGCTATTTCTGGCATTGTCCACCTCCCCGTGAGCTGGCCCGCCAGTCGGCAGTTCGAAGCAGCGTTTCAAGATAGGCCAGCCTGAACGGTCCAAGCTCTTCAAGAAGCGCCGTCATCCTGTCCGCCCAGCTTTTTCCCTGCCCGGACAGGCCGAACTCCATGCATGCGAGCGAAAGCTTCACCCCGGGATGTCCGGCAAAGGGAGGCAGTTCGTCGCCTTCCCATATGCCCCGGGCGAAACGTGCTCCGTTTGGCGGAACTTCTTCATTCGGCATGGAACGGATTGAAAAGCGCACTTTCCCGTGGTGGGATGCCGCAAGATAGGCGGAGAGGTCGCTCTCGCCGTTTTGCAGCATGGCGAGGGCCGACGCGAGCTCGTGACGGAATCCTTTTCTTCCATACGAGCCAAGCGCAGGCGCTTTCGCCCACAGGGTGCCGGCATCGGAGGGATGGCAGGCATCCTGAAAGACGGGATGCGCCTTTCCCCAGTCATGCAGGAGGGCTGCACGCATGAGATCGGCTGTGTACGCCTCAAGTCCCATGCCGCCGATCCCGCCGATGAGGCGTTCCAGCTCTTCTTTCACCTGCGCAGAATGCTCTTCTATGGAAAGCCACGGGGACTGGCTTTGCGTGTCTCCGTCCATCGCCGGGATCTGGCTGTCCGCGGCATGAACGGCTTCCTCTGCGGACGCGGTCGTACCCATGTTCTGACCGGCCTCATGGATAAGCCCGGTCACTTCCTCTACGGGCGTGGTCGAAGCCGCATTCCAGCCGAGGAATGGGTCATAGCCGCCGGCAGCGGCATTGATGAGGATGGTCATTCCCGGGTACGGCTGGCGGAGAGGCTTCCAGTTCCCGTCAAGGCTATCCCAGGCCCACGCTTCCGGCCTGCGCTCCGTGTCCTGCTTTCGCCTTGATTCAAGCCATTGCCGCAATTCGTGAACGGGCACGGGGCAGAGCTCTTCGCGGGTGGGCATAGGCATGTCCGGATCAGGTCCGTCCTCGCTGACCGTCCGCCAGAAAACCTGGGCATCGCTTTCATTGGCGTTGCGGATGAAACGGGAGATGTCGATGTCTGCTCCCGCCAGGTCTGGCGTGGTGTCGAAAAGGTCGAGGATGTCCGTGGCGCGCAGCGTGGGATGCTCTTTGCTTTCCGCCGCCGGACGTGGAAGGCCGCCGGGATTTGCGTCTGAAAGCGTTTTCAGAACGGCCTCTGCGTCGGACAGGTCTTCGGGTGTGTAAGGAAGCGCGTTTTTCTCGTTGATGTTGTCCTGCCTGATATAAAAAATCTTGGCGTCTTCTATTTCCCCTGCCCGGTTGCATCTGCCAAACCGCTGGACCAGGGACGGCCAGGGCGCAAGGTCGGTGAACAGGGTGGCTGCCGAAATATCGACCCCAGCCTCTACGACCTGGGTCGTTATGGCGATCCTGCCCTGTTTGGGAGGCGGAGAAAGAAGCCTCTGGACGATGGCGTCTTTTTCAGCCGGGCGGAAGCGGGAATGCAGGAGCAGCGTTTCGCATTTGGCTTTCCTGGCGATCTCTTTGTATGTTGTGATAGTGGATTTTACCGTATTCTTTATGACAAGGGTGAGGGTCCCCGGCCTGTGCCCGGAAAGAACGGCGGAGCTCAGTCGCTTTTCTTCCAGGGAGGAAATGCCTTTGCAGGCGAAAATGCGTTGTGCGACTTTGGCGTGTGACTTGTCGTCATCTTCCAGGGTGGCGGTCTTCAGTGGCGGCACGGCAGCCGGGAAATCCACGGTTCTCAGCCATTCCGTCCGCAGTGTCGCGCTGCTCCAGAGGGAGCGGCAGCCGCCGGCGGTCTGAAAGCGTGCGCGCAGCGCTTCGAGCTGAGCGGATGTCGTCAGCCCCGGTCCCATGAGCTGGACTTCATCGAAAACCCAGAAAGCGTCATTGTTCAGCAGGGCGAAATCCATGGGCCAGCGGTAGCGGCTCATGGAGTACCCCCTGTTCAGGGCTCGTGAAAGAAGTTGGTCCTGCGTGCCGATGATGACGGCGTCTTTTTCAGGGCTGGCGTCCCATTCCTGCTCTACCCGGCCGCCCATCAGGACAAACACGGGCGGAGCCGCCGGGATGAGGCCGCTCTCCGCAAGCTGGCGGGACCACGCCGTGATGAGCCCCTCCGTCTGCTTCACAAGCACGCGCATGGGAAGGCACCAGACGAGCCTCCGCGGAGTGCTGCGGTCTGCACAGGCCCTTTTATAGGCCCATGCCATGAATATGGCTGCGGTTTTGCCCAGCCCGGTGGGGATGTCCAGGAAATCGGGCCAGTCTTTGTCGGCGAGGCGCTTTTGGTATGGATAAGGATCGCAGCCAAGCACGGTACGGTAGAAGGAAGTGACACTTTGCTGCATGCGGCCCCCTTGCGAAAACCTGTATCTGGCGTCAAAATACCATGGGGTTCCCGAAAACGCAACCTGCCGTAATCATTTGACGATGGCCTCTCTCCACTGAGGGAAGCATGCGTTTGAAAGCAACGGAAACAAAGGTTTCCGGAAAAAGCCTTTGCGCCGCCTGAAATAATTGAATATTGTGGACAAACAGTCATATCCGAAGTTTTATCTTCGGCTCCATTGAAGCAGGTTGCGGCCCATCGATACGCCACGGAGAACAAGTCATATCCGAAGTTTTATCTTCGGCTCCATTGAAGCTGGCCTTTGGGCGTGCCGATGAACACCACCCAGCGTCACATCCGAAGTTTTATCTTCGGCTCCATTGAAGCTGCTCGTCTTTGTAGAGCGTCAGATCAACACGGATGTTACATCCGAAGTCTTATCTTCGGCTCCATTGAAGTAGCCACTTGTGGTCTTTCGGCGGCGTGTACGCGACGTTACATCCGAAGTTTTATCTTCGGCTCCATTGAAGCAGCTCGTAGGGACTGTCGTTCCAGTCATCGCCCCAGTTACATCCGAAGTCTTATCTTCGGCTCCATTGAAGGATCGCAATATGCGTCTCCCGGCTCGTGTACTGCCCGTCACATCCGAAGTTTTATCTTCGGCTCCATTGAAGCGTGTGGATGTACAACGGCAACATGTTCGGCGATTACGTCACATCCGAAGTTTTATCTTCGGCCCCATTGAAGCACCTACGGCGACTTCCAGATCACGCAGGGCAAGCCGTTACATCCGAAGTTTTATCTTCGGCTCCATTGAAGCTACGAGCTCTATCGGCAGGCCCAGGCGCAGCAGGCGGTTACATCCGAAGTTTTATCTTCGGCTCCATTGAAGCAAAGCTACTGAACACGGCAAAGAGCGTCGCCGTCCGTTACATCCGAAGTTTTATCTTCGGCTCCATTGAAGAACATACCAGATAGCCTTGTTCCGCATTTCAGGCGGGTTACATCCGAAGTTTTATCTTCGGCTCCATTGAAGAAGCCCCGTGATGGCGGCTGGGGATGCGGAAATACTCCGTTACATCCGAAGTTTTATCTTCGGCTCCATTGAAGCTAACACTAGCACTAACACTAACACTAACACAAAAAAGCGGCGTCACATCGGCTCTATTGAAGCGACATCACCGCCGCGGTTGTCCCCGCGGTTATTCGCTCATATGATCATTTTACCAAAAATCGTGATAAAATCAGTGTTTCTCAAGAACTGTGCCATGCACGGCGCACTGAGAAAGGCACTGGCCAATAGTCAGCGCCTTTCATGTTATAAGATATCAATCAAAAACATCAAACTTGGATATTATTTTACACGTTACACTATTCTGATCATATTCTATAATTTCAATTTTAGCTCCTTGATATGAGAATACCCTTGATTGACTAGCATCATGCGTCATTCTTTGCTGATTATCACCTTCCCTGTAAATAAATGATATAAGATTATTTTTACTTCCACCATAGTCTAAACTTCTGAAGAAGAAATCTCTATTAACATTTTTCATCCGTTGATTTTTAAGAATTTTAGCATATTTCATATATTCTGGTTTAATCAAATCAACAACATCATTAATATAAAACTTATTTGAACTTTTCTTATAAGATAAATAACCTTCATGTTGTGGGAATCCATTAAAAACTATATATCTTCCTTTAACGGTTTGCAGAGAAAAATAAATGCTATCATTATCTTCTCCAATTTTCAGATATCTCCCTTTTGGTACAACAATATTATTTGAAGATATATGGTTTTCGACTTCAAGCAAATCAGTTATAATCTCTTTTTGCATATGAATAATACTATCACCGACAAGAACCGTTTTCACTTCTCTCGGATTGCCATAAGAAATATATTTTTCCTCTGGATAATAATTGTATATATCTTTTGCAACACAACCAGTTAATATTAAAACAAATATAGATAAAATAATTTTTTTCATTTTTACCTCCAATATTATAATATAATATTATTTTCACACTCTATATCATATTATGCTACTTCCAATAGTAGTCAGAATTCCGTTCACCATTTTCACGCATATACTTGTTTGTATCACGTTGATTTGTATATGTATTATTCCATGGAGCAAGTGGATCGTCCTGATGAAGAGAATCATTCCATGGCGCAAGCGGATCATCCCGTTTAGTAGGATCATTCCACGGCGCGAAAATATCTGTATTATCAAATTTCGAATCGTGGATTTCTCCGTGTTCATCAACGAAGGTTCCGTCACTCAACTCTTCGCGTTCCGCGTTCGCATAAAACGGAACAATCAAAATCATAACGACAAGAATGATGAGCTTTTTCATTTGAATTCTCCTTGGAATATGAGCAGATCTCTCCCTTCGAGGATTTCGATGTGAAATATCCGCTGCCATCAAGAAAAATATTCAGTCATAATCCGCCGTCACATTGACAACGGAATCTCAATACTTCTATGGGTAAAAAAAGGAAACGTCTAAATTTTTGATTTTTTAGACGGTGGTGCGAGCTGGTGCAGGACGAGAGGCTTTTGGGGGAGATGATGAGGCAACCATCTGAAGCTGCCCCTGAACAATCTCGCAGGCCCTTTTCACTTCCTCGACCGCCCCCCGGATGGCCCTCGCCTTTTCGGCGTCAATGCCGCAGCCTTCCGTCGCGATGAGAATCTTGCTGACCTCGCCGAGCGCCACCATCGCCTTTGAAACGGAGGTAAAAACTTCGGCCCTGCTTTTTGCGGGTTCGATATGGGTTTTCTTTCCCGTCTGGGCCGCAAGCCAGTCAAGGATGAGGGTATTCCCCAGCGCCGCGCACAGTTTGGGAAGAATGTCCAGGCTGGGGCTGTAGTTATGTTTCAACCGGAGGTAGCGGTTGACCACGGCAAGGCTTACCCCAATCGCATTGGCTATTTCCCCGGCAGTTTTCCCGCTTTCCTGCTTCGCGTACCTGAGGGCTTCCACAGAAGTCATGTTTATGAAGTCGGGCATGGATTCAGCCATAATCACCCCATTACATTGGCAACATGGCTTTCAATACTTCCATGGACGAAAAAAAGGAAATCTCTAATTTTCGCTTTTTTTAGACGGTGGGGCGGACTGGTACAGGACGAGATGCGACCTTGGCGGTGATGATGCGACCTGTTGAAGCTGCCCCTGGACAATTTCGCAGGCCTTTTTTACTTCCTCGATAGCGCCCCGGATGTCCTTTGCCCTGTCGGCGTTAATGCCGCAGCCTTCCGTCGCGACAAGAATCTTGCTGACATCGCCGAGCGCCACCATTGCCCGCGAGACGGAGGTCAGAACTTCCGCCCTGCTCTTCGCGGGCTCGACATGGGTTGTCTTTCCCGTCTGGGCTGTGAGCCAGTCAAGGAGGATGGTATTCCCCATTGCCGCGCACAGTTTGGGGAGGATGTCCAGGCTGGGGCTGTAGTTGTTTGCCAGCCGGAGATACCTGCTGACCACAAAGGTGCTGACTCCGCACGCCCCGGCTATTTCCTCCGTGGTTTTCCCGCTCTCCTGCTTTGCGTATCTGAGGGCTTCCACAGAAGTCATATTGGCAAAGTCTGGCATGGGCTACTCTCCTTTTTTCTGAAATCTACAAAAATCCGCCTGCCGCAAACAAGGCGAGCCCATTTTTCACGGCAGCCGGGAACAGATGCAGCAAAAGCGTGTTGGAAACCGCCGTTTCAGGCTGTCTTTTCCCGTTCGCGCTTCATGGCAGACATTTTCCAGAGCCACAGAGGAAAGGCCGGAATGTGGATACCGCCCTGTTGACCAGCCGATCGTACTGCTGCTTCATGGATTGCGGATACTCGAAACGCAGTGTGGGCCAGTGGTCCTCGTGATAGAACTGCTTGATGTAGACAATGTTGCCGTTCTCCACATACGAAAGGGCATACCACCCTTCCTGCCGGTTGACGCGCCGGTATGCGGCCCTGGGCTTGCGGTTGGCCTGGGCGAAAAAGTCCTCGCGATTCACGTTGCCGACTCTCGGATCAAGAGCGGCATAGGCCAGCATGGTGAGGCCCCTGCCATCGGTGACGGTGATGCCGTCGCCGTTTTCTGCCTCGGACACTGTATAGTTCCCCGGCGTCCAGGAAAGCGAGAAGCCGAAACGGGCATTATGATAGGCGGGAGCCTCGGGATTTACCGTGATTTTTTCGGCGCGGGCAACGGATATGGCAAGGCAGAACATGAGGAACAGAAACACGGGGTATTTGGCCATGGCCTCTCTCCTTCATCGTGTGGCAGACGGCCGGTAAAATATTCAAAGGAGCTTTAAAGATCGACTATTTATGTCCACTATAGTATTTCAGGAAGGCGTTTTTCAACATGGAAGGCGTGTTTCCCGATTGAGAGGAGGATTGGGCCAATGAGACAACGCGTCTGGGGGAAAGTCTTGCTGATATGTTTGGCGTTGGGGATCTGTTCCGTGCAAAGCCCGGCGGAAGCCGCCCAGGAGGCCGGTTTTTCCCAGCCGCAGCTCAAGCTGATGAGCACATTCCTCAGCAACTTCACCGAGCTCGGATTCATGAACTTTGACGTTCAAACAGGCGGGGATGATGACCTTCTGCACCTGGGCGACCCGTCGAACCCGGACCTGATCCGCTTCGGCATCTGGCACAACTACCTCAACAACTACGAAAACCGGATCAGACCATGCCCGGTCAAGGACTGCGAACACGGCTCGCTGGTCATTGATGCCAAGTTCGTGGCGGAAAGCGTCAGGAAGTACTTTGACATCGGCCTGATACACCGCAGCGTCGAACAATCCGACCCGCCCTACTACTTCGACGGCAAGCTCTATCACTTCGAGGGAGCGGACGGCGAGGCCGTGTACCATGCCGAGGTGAAGCAGGCAATGCAGGAGGGCGGTGTCATCCGCATGACCGGCGACATTTACAACGCCGATGACAGGGAGGACCGGCCCTGCACCTTCGAGGCCACCGCCAGACCCTGCAGGTGGGACGGCAGGGACACCTGGGCCATCCTCTCCATGAAAACCACGGAGCGTTGAGCGGCATGGTCATCCCTGTCCTGATTTCCCTCCTGGGGACAGGGCTTTACGCCTGTGCCCTGGCCATGCTCCTGCTGACCAGGCAGGAAATTCCACTGTTGTGCGCGGCACTGTGCGGATGTCTTGTCTTCGG
>JAILGY010000117.1:0-5861 GCA_024696325.1 bacterium
ATTTCCAGCGAATGATACGCCTCTCCAATATATTGACCAATTTCCACATGGCAAGCCCCATGACCGAGAGCCAGACAATCGCGGCAAAGACCATGTCCACCTTCAGCCTCGCGTTGGACTGAATCATCAGATATCCAAGGCCCTGCTGCGATCCGACCCATTCACCGATAACCGCGCCTATGGTCGCCACGGTGACGCCAACTTTCAGACCGGCAAAAAAGTAGGGAAGCGCCCATGGCCAGTAGAGCATCCTCAGGCGCGTCCAAAAACCGGCCCCCATCAGCTTGAAGAGCATCGCATATTCGGAGCCGCAGTTTTTAAAACCTTCCAGAAGGCTTACCGTAATGGGAAAAAAGATGATGATCGCCGCCATCAGCACCTTGCTGGCAATGCCGTAGCCCAGCCAAATCACCAGAAGCGGCGCCAGGGCAAAAACCGGCACCGACTGCGAAGCCACCAAAAAAGGCGATATCGCCTCCTCAAAGGCGGGATGGGCGAACATCGTGATCGCCAGGGGCACGGCTATGGCAAGCGAAAGCGCAATCCCCAGCACGATTTCCAGGGCGGTCACCAGCGCGTGAGGAAAAAGCACCGAAGCACGCTGTACCGTGGTCAGCAGAATCACGCTGGGTGAAGGCAGGATGTAGCCAGGCACCTGAAAACCGCGGCAGTAGCCTTCCCACAGTGCCAGAATCAACAGCACCAGTCCGAAAGAGATCCATTTAGAGCGCATCGCTTTCCGCCTCCAGTTCGCTAAGGATATGTTCCTTCAGTCTGACAAGCTCGGGATCGGTGATCCGGCGCGGTTTGGAACTTTTTGGCCGGAAGCGTTCCCGCACCGTCATGGGAGGACGGCTCAGCACAATGACCTCATCGGCCAGAAGCAGCGCTTCCTCGACATCGTGGGTGATCATCAGAAGTGTCTTGCGAAATTCCGTCTGAAGCAACAGAAGCACCGCATGCAGACTCCTTCTGGTAATGGCGTCCAGAGCGGAAAGCGGCTCGTCCAGCAAAACAATCTCACGCCCGAACATCAGTGTCCGCACCAGCGCACAGCGCTGCCGCATGCCTCCGGAAACCGCGCCGGGCAGATAATGGGCAAAACCTTCCAGCCCCAGGTGCTTCAACAGGGCGCGCGCCTCGTCGCTCCGGGCATCGCCTTCTCCTGCAACCCGCGCCGGCAGCATGGCGTTCTCGAACAGCGAGAGCCAGGGCAGCAACAGATCCTTTTGCTGCATATAGGCGGCAAGGCTTCCCAGATCCGGCACTTCATTGCCCTTCCAGCGAATGCTGCCGCCGTCACGCGCGACTACGCCGGTCAACAGATCAAACAGCGTGCTCTTTCCACAGCCCGACGGCCCTACCAGCGCGGTAAAACCGCTCTCGGGCACCGTCAGGGAAAAACCTTCCATTACCTGCAGATCTCCAAATCTTTTGGAAACTTCGCAAATTTCCAACACGTTCCATCCTTCCCTTCAGGGAAACACCCCTATTTACAGGCAAGCGAAACCAGCAGCGGCACCAGCAATCCGGAATCGATCAACGGCCGGCTTGAAGAGCTGACCAACGGCCGGTGTACCACGCTTATGCCGCATTTTTCAAAGGCCTGCCCGTCAAGTGTTCCGGCATAGTCCGCGGTTTCATCCAGCAGCACAAAATTGAGCACGTCGCTGTCGGCAATATGCTCCGGATCGTCTTTTCTGAGGCAGGCCAGCAGCTCCTCAACCTGTTCGGAAAGTGTTTTGCCGAAAAGTTCCGGATCCTGTCCGGTACTGGGAATAAAAACTTTGGGGCAGGGATTGGCGCAGATGGCCGCACCCACTCCGGCAGGCAAAAAGTTGGCCAGCAGACTCGAGTAGAAACTGCCCATGGGATAGCAGATAAGATCGGCATAGGCGATCAAATCGGCGATTTTTTCTTCGATATCGACCGTGATCTCTTCCGTTTCATGCAGAGAACGCGTCAGAAAGATGCGCTCTATGGGATCGTCCAAAGGAGGAACCTCCTTGCCGGTCAGGAGGTGCTGTCCCACAACGATCCTGCCGCTTGCGCAACATGCCGCCAAATGAAGGAATTCGTTGCTTATCAGCGCAACCGTGCCACGGGCACGCACCAGCTGGGAAAACATGTAGATAACCGGATCGAGCTGGCGGTTCTGGCTCAGGTAGCCACCCGTCAGCACGAGGTTGCCAATGCTGGCTCCCCTCAAGTTGAAACTCTCCGGCATGTGCTCCGCAAAATGCTCAAGAAGATGACAGATGACCGCCCGTTGTGGCTCCAGAACAGCCTTGACCAGAGGGTGAAAGCCCTTCGTCATGGCAAGCAGTTCTTCCTTGAGCGCCTGTGGTTCGCCCGATTTGTCCAGCCTGAAGCCAAACAGGGTTCTCACCGCCGGATTGCCTCTCCAGCTCTGATCCGCCAGGGTCAGCAGACGCTGCCGCAGATCCCCTATGGCCGGCATATGAAAGACACGCCGCAATTCTGCGGAACTTCCACCGGAATCCGTGGCAGTCACAATATGGATGGAGTTGTGGGTATATCGGACGAGTTCCTCGCTGGTCTCCTTGAGCGCCGTGCCTCCGCTGAAAAAGAGCAGGGTCGGCCCCAGTTCGGGGGTCCTTCGAAAAAGTTCGAGACAACGCTCGTCGGGCCGGGAAATTTCTCCCCAAAAAGCTGGATTCATGAAAAAACCGCCTTGCTCCCTCAACAAAAGTTCAATTCCAACACAAGTTCCAGGGAATCACACTTTCAGATACGCCTCAAGGCCGGAAAAACGGTCTTCAGCATCTTTCATACCCTGCTGGTACACAACATTCAGACGACGGGCATCCCGTTCCGCCTTGCCCACATGCAGATCGATTTTCGGACGGATGACAAAAATTTCTCCCGAAGCTTCCTTTGCGTCAATTTCATCCATAAGGGAGTTGTAGTCAATGTGGCGTTGTGCAAGCGCTGTTGCTAATCCCTTGGGATAACGCAAACGCGCCATGGCGATGACCGGTGAGGGCAGCGGTTTTTTACGATAGCCGGCAGGCCGGGTCAAAATCAGCACATGACGGGTATTTCCAGCCTCGATGCTTTTGTGCAGCGGCACCGGATCGGTTACGCCGCCATCCATGAGGGTTCTTCCGCAAAATATCACCGGTTTGGCAAGAAAGGGCAAACTGCATGAAGCTCTCAAAGCCGTCATAAACTGCTCTTTTTTCAGCGTGCTCTTGTCGAAATAGACCGCTTCGCCGCGCATGCAGTCGCTGGCAACAATGAGCAGTGTTTCATCGGCCTGCTCAAAACGCCGGTAATCAAAAGGCACCAATTTCTCGGGAATATCCCCGAAGATAAAATCCATCCCAAACAGCTCGCCATGAAACAGCAGGCGACGGTAGCTCAAGTAACGGCGATCGCGGACGAACTGCATATTGACTATGCGGTTGCGCTCCTTCTGACGCGACAGGTAATTGACGGCGTTGCAGGCCCCCATCGACACGCCGGCAATCCAGGGAAAGTACAGTTCCCTCTCCATGAAAACACGAAGCACGCCAGAAGTATATACGCCACGGAGACCTCCCCCTTCCAGCACAAGCCCGCTGTTGTCAGGTTTTCTTTCCATCGAAAAATCTTTCATTTGGGACAGATATCAAGGCTTCGCCGTCTTTTTGCTTGCAAGGATAAAAGCTGCCGCTTCCGGCAAATCGGCAAAAACCGGGATGGCATCTTCCGGTGCAAGCTCTTCCGCCGTCTGGACGCCATAACCGGTCAAGACCAGGAGTGGCTGGCAACCGCCTCTCCGTCCCGCTTCCACATCGGAAAGCTTGTCTCCCACCATGAAGGAGCACTGCAAGTCAAGATTCAGGTCACGGGCGGCTTCCACAAGAAGACCCGGAGCTCCCTTACGGCAGAGGCAACCGGCATCGGGAGCATGGGGGCAGACATAAAACGCATCAATGGACGTTCCATATTCCGCAAGCAAGCCCTGGATATGGCGGTGCAGTTTTTCCACATCATCCAAAGTGAAGTATCCCCTTGCCACACCGGACTGGTTCGTAACGACCACCACGGCGAATCCGGCCGCTTTCAGGGCGCGGATGGCCTCCTGCACACCGGGGAAGAATTCAAAATCTTCGGGAGCTATCAGGTAATGGCGCTCCACGTTGATCGTGCCGTCCCGATCCAGGAAAACCGCGGGAGTACGCTTCATGAACGAGTTTTCTCCGCCCACAACGTCTCCTCCACAATGTGGCACAGCAGATGGATGACCGCGATATGCAGTTCCTGGATATGCGGCGTCTCATACGAGGGAACGACGAGAGGATTGTCGACCATATGCGCTATCTTGCCTCCATCACGCCCCAGAAGCGCAAAAGTTTCGCAGCCGATCTTTCGGGCGATTTCAAGGCCCTCAACAACATTTTGGGAATTGCCGCTTGTGGAAATGGCAATCACACCATCTCCCTTGCGTGCGAAGGCTTCCACCTGGCGGCCGAATACCGCTCCAAAACCGTAATCGTTTCCCAGAGCGGTCATGATGGAGGTGTTGCCCGTCAAAGCAAGAACGGGCAGAGCGGATCTTTCCTTTAAAAAACGCCCGACCAGCTCCGCGGCAAAATGTTCTGCGTCGGATGCGGAACCACCATTTCCCATGATCAGCAGTTTGTGGCCATTTTCCAGGAGCGAAGCCATTCTCTGTGCCATCTGCGCAATCAGTGCCTTTTGAGAAAACAGGGTTTTCTCTACCACCACGCGCAAATCCTCAAGATATTTTTCCACAATCTGCACAGTCACCGGATGTCCCCTCCTTTCCACTGTTCACAACGGAAACAATCTATAACACTGCCAGCACGGAACACAAGCACGCCCCAGCCGATTTTATCCTTCCCAAAAAGAAAATACCGGGAACCCTTCACAAGGATTCCCGGTACTTTCCGGAGACGATCAAGAGAAAAATTTTTCACACACGCAATCAGAGTTTGTCCACATTAATACCGATGGTGATGGTGCCAATGTGTTTACCGCCATCAACAACAGGAACGGAAGCCTGAGAAACGTTGATGCCGTCATCGACTTCTACGTCGCTCGCGATGGGTTTCCCGTTGAATACTTCGGTGAACTTGGCTTCGTCACCCTGGTAGTAGTCACCAGTCGGATCTGTCTGGCAAACGTTTCCACCCTGGTTATCCGTCACAAAGATTTCAGTGATGTACGCACTCTTAGCTTTGAGCCCATTCAGATATTTGGCGCAATCGTTGCTCATTTTCTCAACCATCAGCGCAGGTTTCTGGCCAGCCTTTTTGGTTGCAACCCACTCTTCATCCAACTTCTTGATCTGATCCATGGTAATGCCCTGGGCATTCTGAGCCTTGACAGCCGCAACGATGGTTGCATCTTCTCCCATCTTGGCCAGATCACCATTGGCAAGATCCAGAACTTTCTGAGGTGCAGCGGCAAAAGCCGTGCTCGCAGCCGCAAACAACAACGCTACCAAAACGGTGGTACCTTTCATGGGTTTTCTCCTTTCCGAAGCGGTTTCAATCTGTTGTCCGTTTTGACAATACAACTAAAACGACGCCAGTTTCTTCTCTTTCATCTCCTTAAAAGCTCCAGAACTTCCGGCCTTCTCCCAAAGCCTTCTCCTGGACCTCTTTCGGATTCGACTATATATCACCAACCTTTTAAAAAAAATACCCGTATTCTTAAAAGAATATAATTTTCAGCTACATACCTAAAAAAACGTTAAGCACTTCTTAAGCCGTTCCAAAAAGATTGATCAATTGACGCCCACCATCCATAACAGTATCTTTTAAAGTGACTTTTCCCCAAAAAATATCCTCTCAAGGGAGAAACAACATGCGAAAATCCTCTTTGCG
>JAILGY010000124.1:0-2777 GCA_024696325.1 bacterium
CAACTCTGGCGAATATGAACTGATGGAGTTGGCGCCCTATGGTCAACCCGTCTATCGCGGCAAAATCCTGAAACATCTGATCGATATCAAGGAAGACGGATCGTTTCGGCTCAACATGGAGTATTTCGCCTACTGTTATTCTGATGCCATGGTGGGACACAAATTTGCCAATCTGTTCAATGGGCCGCGGCGAACGCCGGAAGAGCCCATTACCCAACGTGAAATGGATCTGGCGGCCTCCATTCAAAGCGTTACGGAAGAGATCATGCTGCGCATCGCCCGTTTTACCCGCGAAACTACCGGGCTTGCCAATCTGGTCATGGCCGGCGGTGTGGCATTCAACTGCTGCGGCAATGGTCGTATTTTGCGAGAAGGATTGTTCGACAAGATCTGGATTCAGCCTGCCGCAGGCGATGCCGGAGGTGCTCTTGGCGCAGCCCTGTTCGTGCATCATCAACTTTTGGGAAATGGTCGTTCTTCCGACAACCGCAGCGATCGTCAGGCCGGCTCTTTTTTGGGGCCGGAATTTTCCGACAACGAGATCCGCCGTTTTCTGGAGGCTTCGGGGGCTGTCTACAAAGACTATCCTGAAGAGGACGGGCTTTTGGAACGGGTGGCGGATGCGATTGCCGCTGGTCAAGTGGTCGGCTGGTTTCAAGGGCGGATGGAATTCGGACCGCACGCCCTGGGCGGACGCAGCATCCTTGGGGATGCACGGGTGGCGGACATACAGTCGCGTATGAATCTGAAGGTCAAGTTCCGAGAGTCGTTTCGGCCTTTTGCTTCCAGCGTACTGTGGGAACATACGGAGGAGTTCTTTGATCTGAGCGAAGAGAGTCCTTACATGCTGCTGGTGATGCCGGTGGCCGAAGCGCAGCGGTTGAACCCCGAAAAGGTGGATGCCGGGAAAACGATTTTGGAACGTCTGAAAATGAAGTGGAGCAAGGTACCCGGCATTACGCGCCTTGACTACTCTGCGCGGGTGCAGACCGTCGATCCGGTTCGGCACGGGCGCTACTACCGGTTGTTGAAGCGCTTTTTCGACAAAACTGGCTGTCCGCTGGTCATCAACACCAGTTTCAGCATTCGAGGGGAACCGATTGTGCAGTCGCCTGCGGATGCCTTGCGCTATTTTCTGGTGACCGATATGGATGTGTTGGCGCTGGGTTCCTGCGTGCTGCTGAAAACCGAACAGGCGGCAGGCGATCGACAGGACAGGGAACGGTATATGAACCAGTTTGAGCAGGATTGAGCTTCAGGAGAACGTGAAATCGCGTGAACATCTTGAGTCCGTGCTGTAGGCAGGAGAAAGCGAGGAGAAGAAAAAATGGCGTTAATCTCCCTGAATTTGCATCCTTCCTCTGAGCAATTGCGGGATTTCGGAGGCATTGCGCTCTGCATGACCAATATCATTGGTCTTGGGTTGCTCTGGGTGGGGAAAATTGGTCTGCGCGGGCTGGTCGTCTGTTGTCTGACGGGGGTGGTGCTTTATCTGCTCAGCCGTATTCGCCCTGTTTTGCTGAAACCGATCTACATCGCGCTGATGCTGGCGGGATTTCCGGTAGGCTGGCTGGTCAGTCGTGTGGTGCTGGCCTTTTTCTACTTTGGCATTCTCACACCGCTGGGGCTGTTGTTTCGTCTGCTCCACCGCGATCCGCTCCATCTTGGCTGGCAGCCGGACGTTTCCTCCTACTGGCAGGTGTGCCGCAAACCGCGTGCTGCCAAAGATTATTTCCAGCAGTTTTGAACAAAAGCGTCATAGCTGCTCTGGGCGGGTGAAAAAACAAGACTTGGATGGATGCCGCGCGGATTTTTATGGAATCTGTCTGGAGAAGCATCTTTTTACCTGATGTTTGCCACTGTTTCATGCCTCAGGCAAAAGCACCCGTACTTCGATGTATCCTTCGGGGGTGCTCTGAAGAGTGATTCTGCCATTGTGGAGCTCGATGATACGTTTGACCATGGGTAGCCCCAATCCTCCACCTTCCGGTTTGCGTGCCTGCGGGTTGTTCCCCCGATAAAATGGTTCGAACACCTTGGCCGCTTCGTCTTCAGACAGAGGGGGGCCGGTGTTGGAGATGACGACCGTGACATATGCGTCTGTTCTCTGCGTGGTCAGATGGATTTCACCTCCGGGGTAGCTGTATTTGACGGCATTGTCCAGGAGATTGGAGAAGGCCAGGTAGAGTCTGTCCATATCGCCGGAAACTGCAAGGGGCTCCGAAAGTTCGGTGTACAATGCAACTTCTGTGCTTTGGGCTATAAGGTAATAGTCATCGGCAAGTGCAGCCAGCAGTTTGTGCAGATCTACCCGCACCGGCTGTATCTTTGCGCTTGTCTCCAGAATGGACAGTTCGAGCAGCATTTTGACCAGTCTTTTCATGCGCAGTACTTGTTCCAGAAGTTCTAAAAGCATTGTTTTGTCACATTGTGTGATATTTGTTGTCGCATTGTGCAGAGAGAGGTGCATAATAGTCAGCGGCGTTCTCAGTTCGTGAGCCGCATGGGCAATGAGCCGTTTTCGTCGTTGGAAGGCATGTTCCAGACGAGTGAAAACTTTATTCAGCGTAATGGCCAGGGCATTGAATTCGTCGTTTGCTTTGGTGCGAGGTACATGGTATTTCAAATGAGTTTCACTGATTGCCCGTGCCTGTCGGTTGAGTATGGCCAGCGGGCGCAGGATCAATTTGGCAGCTATGTTGCTTGCGCCGAAAAGCACTACTGCAAACGTCACAAGCCCGATGGCTATACCACGGAAGCGTTTCCAAAATTCCTTT
>JAILGY010000215.1:0-9517 GCA_024696325.1 bacterium
TACCTCCCCTGTGGAACCGGCGAGCATCTCTTCCTGCTGGTGGAAAAACAGGGACTGACCACGCTGGATCTGGTACGGCGGCTGGCGCGCCAATGCAACATCGCCGAGCGTGACGTAGGCTACGCGGGGATGAAAGACGCGCGCGGCATTACGCGGCAGTGGCTGTCCCTTCCGGCATCGGCAGCCCAGGGACGTTTGAGCGCAACAAACGACCGCTTCCGTATTTTAAAAACCGCATTGCACCGCAACAAGCTGCGCATCGGTCATCTGCGCGGCAACCGTTTCCGAATTCTGTTGCGGGAGGTGGAGGCGCAGGCCTTGTCACGCGCGCAGGCCATACTTTGCGAACTTGCCACGCATGGCGTACCCAACCGTTTTGGCACACAGCGTTTCGGCGCCCTGGGCAATACGCACCATATAGGGCGGGCCCTTCTTGCTGGCGAATTTGCAAAGGCCGCGCAGGCGATGTTCACAAGCGGAGAGAACATTCGGAATCCGCGCTGGAAGGCCGGAGCGGAACTCTTTGCGGCGGGAAACTTCGAAAAGGCGCTGGAGATTCTCCCGGAGACCTGCCGCACGGAAAGAAGCGTTGTCAAAGCGCTTGCCCAGGGGAAGACGCCGCGCACTGCCCTGCTCGCGCTGCCGCAGCGGCTGCTGCGGCTGTACATCAGCGCCTGGCAATCGGAGATTTTTGACCGGGTGGTCGAAGCACGTCTTGATACTCTGGGACGGATTCTGGCAGGCGATCTGGCAATGAAGCACATCAACGGCGCCTGCTTCGCGGTCGCCGATCCCCGGCTGGAGCAGGCACGCGCCGACGCCTGGGAGATCAGCCCCACTGGCCCCCTGCCGGGAGAAAAAAAGATGCTGTGGGCCACAGAGGCGGCAGGCGCCATCGAACAGAATGCACTGGCCGGAGACAAGGAGCTGCTGGAATCATCCGCGCTTCCCGCCGGACTGCGTCCCCTGGGCGAACGGCGCACGCTGCGGGTGCCGCTGGGCGAAGCATCGGCAGAGCTTGTCTCCGACGGGCTGCTGCTCACCTTTACTCTGCCTGCCGGCAGCTATGCGACATGTGTGGTCGAAGAAGTCATGAAGAGCGCCACCGTTTCCTGAAAAAAGCAAAACGCGAAAAACCGGGAGCCGGTGTTCGTCTGTCCTTGCCATTTCACGCTTTATAAAAGAGGGAAAAGGTGTTTTATTGGTAAACACGCTTAACGGCGACGGGACGGCAATGTGCGCCGCTGTTTCACCATGACCTCCATCCCAGCACAAAGGATCCTATGCCACACAAGGAAAAAAACGATTACCTCATTCAGTCGGTTTCACACGCGCTCGATCTCCTGGAACAGTTTCAGGGACAGGAACTGGGCGTCACCGAATTAAGCGCCCGTCTCCATCTGCAAAAAAATCGGGTTTTCCGGCTGCTGGCAACCCTCATGTCGCGTGGCTATGTGGAACAAAATCCGGCCACGGAAAATTACCGGCTGGGGCTGAAACCGCTGGGACTGGCCCAGATGGTGATCCGCAATATAGGCTTTTTGGGCCCTTCTCGCGCCATCCTGAGGGAAATCGTTGACGCCTGCGACGAGACCGCCTACATCTCCACACTCAAAGACGGTCATATCATCTACCTGGACATTGTGGAAACCACCAATACCGTGCGCGTGGTGCCGCGGATCGGATTCCGGCTGCCAGCCTACTGCACCGCGGCCGGCAAGGTGTATCTGGCCTTTGTGGAGGGCCTTGTGGAAAAACTCTATACAAGAGCTCCCATGCAGGCCTTCACCGATACAACCATCACGACGTTGGACAATCTGAAACTGGAATTGAACATCATCGCGCGAAGGGGTTATGCCATCGACAACGAAGAGCACGACACCGGCGTCCGTTGCGTCGCTGTGCCGGTACGTGACTACACCGCCCAGGTCGTGGGAGCCCTGAGCATCTCCGGTCCATCGTCACGCTTTTCCGGAGAACGTATCAGCCAGGAACTGGCGCCGCTCATCCTGCGGGAAGGCGACAGACTTTCCGAACAACTGGGATTCAAGCCGCCCGCTCCTGCGGACAATCACTCCTGATCACCGAACAGAAGAAAATTTCTGGAAACAAAAAACCCCGGTAAAAACTGACCGGGGTTTTGACTTTTGAGCTACGTGGATGGCTCCGGATCGGAAGCCGGCCTTTCCGCGGGAACACCCTTGCTTTCCGTTTTCTTCGATTTGCGCCGATTGCCATGCCACCAACGGGACGAACGCCGCGATGACGCGCGCTTGGGGGCCTGAACCTCCGTGGAATCCGGAGGAGCGGCGACTTCTTCTACCGCGGCAGGCTCCGGTTCGGCAGGCGCCGTTTCCGGGAGTGGAGATATTTCCGGCGTTTCTTCCCTGGCCGTTTTCGCGCTTTTACGGGAACGGCTGCGAGTTCCGCTCCGCTTCCTTCGCCGCGGGGCACGTTCCTCCTCCGGAGCCTGCTCCGTCTCCTTTGCAGGTGCTTCCGAGTCGGCAAGCACTCCTCCGGCCGTTTCATCCTGGGCTTCCATCGGCGTCTCGACAGCTTCAACAGAGGCGGCCGGGGGCTCGGATGGCGCCGGCAAGGCCTTGACATCCTGGGCCGAGAGAGCCAGCCGTTCTTCCGGCACCGGAAGCTGAAGAGTCGTTACCGCCGCGGCGGTCTCCAGCGATGGCTGAGTCCGGGCGACATCTTCCTCCGGCATCTCCTCTTCAGGATGTTTCTTTTTCTTCGTTTGCTGCGCCGAAGCGCGCGAGGCCTGGGCACGCTTGCCACGACCGCGCCGTGAAGCTTTTTTCTTTGGAGCTTCGGCGTCTTCCTCTTTCTCCGAAGCCTGGGGTGCCGACGGCGTCTCCGGCACAACTGTAGCTGTAGCTGCAACCGCATCCGGAGCTTCCGCAGCGACCGCCGTTTCAGGCGCCTCGGCAGACTTTTCGCGCTTGGTTATGGAAAGCTCGCAGTAATCCGGCACCACATCGGCGCGTCCTCTCAGAACGATACGCACCTGATGCTGCTGTTCCAGCTCCCGCAAGGCTTCACGCCGCTCGTTGAGCAGGTAAAAAGCGACTTCCAGGGGCACTTCCACATCCACCAGGCCCACATCCCCCTTGAAAAGCGCCGCCGTAATTCGCCGCATGATCGCCACAGCCTGCGCTTCTACCCGCCGAATCCGGCCGCTTCCCTGACAGTGCGGGCAAGGGAGCAGGGACTGCTCGCCCAACATCGGCCGAATACGCTGACGGCTCATCTCCAGAAGACAAAACTTGCTCATGCGGGCAAGATTGATCCGGGCCTTGTCCTTCTTGGCGGCTTCCTTGAGCTTTTTCTCCACTTCGCGGATATGCGCAGATTCCCTCATATCAATGAAGTCGACGACGATCAGGCCGCCCAGATCGCGCAATCGCAGCTGCCGGGCAATTTCTGCTGCCGCCTCCAGATTGGTGCGCAGGGCGGTGGCTTCAATATCGTTTTCGGCGATGGTCTTGCCGGAGTTGACATCAATGGCCACCAGCGCCTCGGTGGAGTCGATCACGATGGAGCCGCCCGAAGGCAACGGCACCTTGTTGCGGGAAATGGCGGCAATCTGTTCTTCCAGTTGATAACGGGAAAATATCGGGCGCTGCTCGCGGTGAAGTTTCACCAGATCGGCGTAATCCGGCAAGGTGTCCCGGAAGAAATCGACCGCTTCCTGATAAACCCGCGGGTTGTCCACCAGCACCTGATCCATGTCGACACTGAAGTAGTCGCGCAAAAAACGGATCACTAGGTTGGATTCCTGATAGATCAGAGCCGGCGCGCTGCACTGGGAGGCCTTTTCCAGTACCTTTTCGTAAATGCGCCGCAGATAGTCTATATCTTTTTTGAGCTCTTCCTTCTTCTGGCCGATGGCGGCGGTACGGATGATATAGCCGACGCTTTCCGGCAGATTCAGCGACTCAATAATCTCCCTCAGTTTCTTGCGCTGCGTCTCGTCATCTATTTTGCGCGAGATGCCGCGGGCATCACCGTAAGGCATAATCACCATGAAACGCCCTGGCAGCGAGATCTCCGTGGTGAGCGCAGCTCCCTTGCCGCTGCGGGCATCCTTGACGACCTGCACCAACAGTTCCTGCCCCAGATGAAGAATCTTTTCGATGCGGCGCGGCTCGCCTGCGGCCACTTCCGTTTCCGCCGGAAGCGACCGGGGATTAATGTCGCCCATTTGCAAAAAGCCGGGACGTCCGCCGCCATAGTCCACAAAGGCCGCCTGCAGAGCCGGAACAATGTTGCACACCGTTCCCTTGTAAATGTTGCCGCGGTTTTGTTCGCGGCCGGTAAATTCCACTTCGTACTCAAGAAGCACACCGTCTTCCACAATTGCCACCCGGCTCTCTTCTGGATGATCGGCGTTGATCAAAATTTTCCTTCCCATACTCTCCTTTGCGAAACGCCGTTTACCGATTTTTCCGGAACAATCGGAAGAAATTGGCAAACGCTTCCCTTAAAATTTTTTGAATGGACAGACACCCTTTCCGGCACCCATCACAACGCAAAACGCCCCGCCCGGAAGACATGAGCAACCGGTGGAGCGTTTTGACCGACACAAATCTTGTAGGCAAGCCCAAAATCCTTCAGCTAACCGCCCAGATAGGCGGCTTTCACATCGGGATCACATGCCAGCTGTTCCGAAGGACCTTGCGCAACGATTTCGCCCGTATTCAGTACATAGCCGCGATGCGCGAACTGCAGCGCGATCCGCGCATTCTGCTCCACCAGCAGAATCGTGATACCGTCCTCCTCGTTGAGACGCTTCAGTGCCCGGAACTTTTCGTACATGATCACCGGCGCCAGCCCCATGGAAGGCTCGTCCAGCAGCAGCAAACGACCGCCGCTCATAAGCGCCCGTCCCACCGCCAGCATCTGCTGTTCTCCGCCGGAGAGCGATTCGCTCCGCTGTTTGCGGCGCTCGGCCAGCCGGGGAAAGAGGTCATAGATCCGCTCCATATCGCGGGCGATATTTGCGGAATCCTTGCGCGCATAGGTCGCCAGTTTCAAATTCTCCTGCACGGTCAAATTGCCAAAGATGTGCCGTCCCTCCGGAGCAAGTGTAATATGCAGTTCGGAAACCACCTTGTGGGGCGGCATCTTCAAAATGGACTTTCCCTGATAGATAATGTCGCCTTCTGTCACGCGGGGTGCCTCCGGCGGCGGCAGACGGGTAATGGTGTGCAGCGTGGTGGATTTCCCCGCGCCATTGGCGCCGATAAGCGTGACGATCTCCCCTTCGTCAATGTCGAAGGAGATGCCGTGCAAGGCCTCGATATTACCGTATTTTACATGCAAATTGCGGACAGAAAGCAGCATCAGATGTTTTCGTCTCCCAGATAGGCTTTGATGACATTCGGGTCGGACTGAATGACTTCGGGCGGCCCCTCGGCAATGGTCCTGCCAAAATCGATAACCTTGATGGACGAGCAAAGGCTCATCACCACCCGCATCTGATGTTCAATCATCCAGATGGTGAGATCCTTGAATTCCGTCCTGAGCCACCGGATCAGCTGAATCAAATCGCCCACATCGGCGGAATTGAGCCCGGCAGCCGGCTCATCCAGCAAAAGCAGACGCGGACGTACCGACATGGCACGGGCGATTTCCACACGCCGCTGCAACCCGTAAGGCAGATTGCGGGGATATTCCTGGGCATAGTCCATCAGGCCCATGCATTCCAGCATTTCATAGGCGTGCGTGTCAATCTCGTGTTCCCGCCGCCGGAAACGGCGCGTCCACAAAAAACAATCCCAGATGGAGTAATCCAGGCAATGATGCTGCGATATCCGGATATTGTCCAGCACGGTCATATCCTGCCACAGGCGGATATTCTGGAAGGTACGGGCCATGCCCAGCGCCGTAATTTCGTGCGGTTTCAACGCCCGGATGTCCTGCCCTGCAAAACGGATCGTGCCGCTCGTCGGTTTGTAGAATCCCGATGCCAAATTGAAGGCAGTGGTTTTCCCGGAGCCATTGGGGCCGATAAGCGCGGTGGCGCTTCCCTCTTCCAGCGCCACGTTGAAATCCGACAAAGCCTGCAAGCCGCCAAACTTTTTGGTTAAAGCACTGATTTCCAGAAGCATAGTGGCCATCCTTTTCTCAATCTTCCAGCCGCTGGTAGAACTTCTTCAAAAACGGGAAGAAATCGGACAGTTCCTTCTTTCCCATGAACCCTTCCGGCCGAAACTGCATGGTAAGAATCAGAATCAGCGGCAGTACCACCCACTTCCAGACCTGGCCTATTTCGTAGCTGGCCGGAACCATATGCAGCTGATGAGCCAGCGCATTGAGAGCGGGGATGGCAAAACGCAGGGCCTCGATCAGCAGGGTAAAGACGATGGCCGACAGTACCGACCCGGAAAGCGAACCCATCCCGCCCAGATAGACCATCACCAGGCACTCGGTGGATTTCAGAATGTTGAACGACTGCGGATTGACATAGCCGTACACATGCGCGAAAAGCCCTCCGGCCACACCCGCCAGGCCCGAGGAAAGCATGAAGGCCACCAACTTCATCTTGTTGGTGTTGACGCTCATAATCTCGGCCGCCACCTCGTCCTGGCAGATAGCCGAAATCCCCTTCCCATAGGTGGAGGAGACAAAGCGCCGGATTGCCCACACACTCAATATCGTCCCGACCAGCACCAGCATGGGCATCCAGGGGATGTCCCAGACATCCTCCATGGCGCCCACCACCCGTTTCATGCCCTGAAAACCGCGTGGTCCGCCGATAACATCCATATTTTCCAGGCAGGAGATGATGATGTAGTTGGCAGCGATGGTAATGATGGCCAGATAGTCGCCCCGGGTCTTGAAGGAGGGAACGGCGACAATCAGGCCGGCCAGAGCCGCCGCCACACCACCAATCAGAATAACCAGAGGCACACCGATAACCGCGAATCCTTCCGGCAGCAAGGCCGGGCCGAACACCCGGTCCTTGGTGAAAAGCAGCACGGAGAGCACCGACGAGACATAGGCGCCTACACACATGAAACCGGCGTGGCCACAGGAAAATTCCCCCATGTAGCCATTCACCACATTGAGGCTCGTTGAAAGGATGATGTTGATGCCCATCAGCATGGCGACCGTGGTCACATACTGGTCAACCAACTGAAAGTGCACAGCCAGAACAAAGCCAACAGTTATGGCAAGCAACAGCGCTTTGAAAGAATATTTTTGCATAGCTTGTAGTTATTTCAAATTTTAGTGGTCTGAGGCATACCGAACATTCCTGTCGGTTTCCACCACAAAATGAGCAGCAGCACCGAAAAGGCCAGCAGATCCCTCAAGGTTGAAGGGAAAACCGCCACAACGCCTATTTCCACAAAGGCCAGCAGAAAACCGCCCAAAAAAGCTCCGCGAATATCGCCAATACCACCCACCACAGCGGCGATAAACGCTTTCCACCCGATAATCGCTCCCATGTAGGGATCCAGCACCGGATAGCTCATAACGAACAAAAAGCCAGCCAGTCCGGCAAATCCCGATCCCAGAATAAAGGTGAAGACGATGACGTTGTTGATGGGAATTCCCATGAGTGGGATGGCAAATTTGTCGTAGGAGATGGCCCGCATGGCCATGCCGATTTTCGTGCGGGTCACGATGAAGTGCAGAAGCAGAAACACGCCTATCGCTGCCGCGATGACCAGAATCTTCAGATTGGTCACCGAAATGCCGCCCAGCGAAAAAACCGTCTTTTCCAGCAGATCCGGAAAACGTTTGCGGCTTGCGCCCAAAAGCGCCAGATTGCCGTTTTCCAGCAGGAGACCGCACATCAGCGCCGTAATGACAACGTAGAGCCGGTGGGCGCCCTTGTCACGCAAGGGCCGGTAGGCGATCCGCTCCAGTGCGACACCCACCAGGGATGTCAGTATCATGGTCGCCGGAATGGCCAGCGCCACAATCACCGGGCCCGTAAACGTGCCAGGATCGATGACGCCGTAGCTGCCCAGCAGAAATGTGGCCACAAAAAAGGCAATGTAGGCGCCAACCATGAAGATGTCGCCATGCGCGAAGTTGATAAGCAACAGCACGCCGTACACCAGCGTGTACCCCAACGCAATCAGCGCGTAAAAGCTTCCCCACTGCAATGCGTTAAAAATGTTCTGAAAAAAGATCTCCACCGCTCTTCCCTGGAAAAACGTTTGCCGGGCTGCGGCACAGAAAGGAGGCGCAGCCCGGCGTCCATTATAATTATTATATTATTCTGTCGGGCAGACCTGCTCGGTAAAAACGAACTTGCCCTCTTCGTTAATACGCACCACAACTGCGCACTTGATGGGATCGCCCTGATCGTTAAACTTCATGTTGCCCGTAATGCCGTTAAACTCGGGAATCGCCGCCATGGCGTCACGGATCGCCTTGCGCTCCTCTTTCAGCTTGGGATGTACGGTCCCCACATCCTGGATCGCCTTGAGAACAATATGGGTGGCATCCCAGGTCAGAGCCGCAACATCGTCAGGCACATAACCGAATTTGGCCGTAAAACGGTCGATGAACTCCTTGGTTGCGCCGGTAGCGCCAGCGGCCGCATAGTGGGTGGAAAAATACTGGCCTTTGCAGCCATCACCACACAGATCCATCAGTTCCGCTGTTCCCCAGGTATCGGACCCCATGAACGGTCCCTTCCAGCCCAAATCGTGGGCCTGGCGGACGATCAGAGCCACCTGGTTGTAGTTGTCCGGCAAAAAGATGAAATCCGGTTTGGCCGCGATGATCTTGGTCAGCTGGGCGGAAAAATCCTGGTCCTTCGTCCCGTGGGATTCAAAGGCGACCACTGTGCCCTCGCCCATCTTCTTTTCCCATTCGTTGCGGAAAATTTCGGCCAGGCCTTTTGAATAGTCATTCGAAATGTCGAAGATAACTGCGGATTTTTTGGCCTTAAACGTTTTGGCCGCGAAATTGACCGCTACCGGTCCCTGGAAGGGATCCAAAAAAGCCGCCCGGAAAACCCATGGCCGGTCCAGAGTGCAATCCGGATTGGTGGACCACGGAGAAATCATCGGCGTGCGGTTGTCGTCACAGGTACCGCCAGCCGGCACCGCCTGTTTGGACGAGTTGGGACCAACGATTGCCAGAACCTCGTCACGTTCAATCATCTTCAAGGCAACGTTAACCGCAGATTCCGCCTTCGATTCGTTGTCCTCGTAAATGAAATCCAACAGATACTTCTTGCCGCCAACTTCCAGACCGCCTTTTCCGTTGATGTCGGCCTTCAGCATCTCCGCCGCATTGCGGGAAGATTCTCCTACTTTGGGGATGTCACCGGTCATGGGCAAATTGAAGCCGATCTTCAACGAATCGGCTGCCCACGCCGCACTTCCCAGCATTGCGACAGCACCAATCACCATGCCCCATTTCTTCATACCGCAAACCTCCTTGCAAAAAAAATTGTGTTTCCTCTCCAACCTAATCTTTCCCTATACCACATCATGAGGAAAATATGGTTTATGTTTCCGTTTTTTTTCTTTTCCGGACC
>JAILGY010000228.1:0-2170 GCA_024696325.1 bacterium
GTCGTCAACTTCGCCGCGGAATCCCATGTGGACCGCAGCATCGAGGATCCCGGCATTTTTCTGCAGACCAACATCATGGGAACCGCCGTGTTGATGGATGCCTGCCGTACATACGGCATTCGGCGCTTTCATCAGGTTTCCACCGACGAAGTCTACGGCGATCTGCCGCTGGATCGGCCGGACCTGTTCTTCACCGAAACGACGCCCATCCATGCCAGCTCGCCCTACAGCGCGTCCAAGGCTTCTTCCGATCTGCTGGTGCTGGCCTGGCACCGCACCTACGGCCTACCCGTCACCATCAGCCGCTGCTCCAACAACTACGGCCCGTACCATTTTCCGGAAAAGCTCATCCCGCTGATGATCGCCAACGCGCTTGCCGACAAGCCCCTGCCCGTCTATGGCCAGGGTATCAATGTGCGTGACTGGCTCTATGTGGAAGACCACTGCAAGGCTATCGACCTCATCATCAGCAAGGGCCGCGAAGGCGAAGTGTACAACGTTGGCGGGCACAACGAGATGCGCAACATCGATATCGTCAAACTCATCTGCCAGGAACTGGGCAAACCCGAGAGCCTGATCACCTTTGTCACGGACCGCAAGGGCCATGACATGCGCTACGCCATCGACCCTTCAAAGATCCATGCGGAGCTTGGCTGGCTGCCGCAAACCGCATTTGCCGACGGCATAAAAAAGACCATTCGCTGGTACCTTGAGAACCGTCAATGGTGGGAAACAATCATTAGCGGCGAATACAAAAACTACTACGCAAAAATGTATGAACATCGGGGGCGGGCATGAAGATATTTGTTACCGGAGTCAACGGCCAGCTCGGCCATGACGTGATGAACGAACTGGCAGGCCGCGGGCATTCAGGTCTGGGCAGCGACATGGCCCCCGCTTACGCCGGCGTCCAGGACGGCACACCAGTTACCGTTTTGCCCTATGAGCAGCTTGATATTACCGATGAAGCCGCAGTCAAAACGCTGCTTGAAGCATATAGCCCCGACGCCGTGGTGCACTGCGCCGCATGGACTGCTGTAGACGCGGCTGAAGATCCGGAAAATCGCGAAAAAGTTTTTGCCGTTAATGCCGCTGGCACCCGGAATATCGCCCAGGTTTGCGCCAACTTGGGCTGCAAGATGCTCTATTTGAGCACGGACTATGTGTTTGATGGGCAGGGTTCTGAACCCTGGCAGCCGGAATGCGAAGCCTATGCCCCGCTCAACGTGTATGGCCAGACCAAGCTGGAAGGCGAGCTGGCGGTGAAGGAACTGCTGGAAAAATATTTCATCGTGCGCATTGCCTGGGTCTTCGGCGTAAATGGCCATAACTTTGTCAAAACCATGCTCCGACTGGCGCAGACCCATGATACCCTGCGTGTGGTCAACGATCAGATAGGCACTCCGACTTACACCCTGGATCTTGCCCGTCTCTTGGTGGACATGATTGAAACGGAAAAGTACGGCATCTACCACGCCACCAATGAGGGTGAATACATCAGCTGGGCCGATTTTGCGGAGGAGATTTTCAGGCAGGATGCGGAACTGAAGGGTCTGCCGGAACCGCGTTGCAAAGTGATTCCGGTGACTACGGCGGAGTACGGCCTGTCCAAGGCTGCGCGGCCGTTCAACAGCCGTCTGGATAAAAGCAAACTACTCAGAGAAGGTTTCGCACCATTACCTGACTGGAGAGATGCACTCAAGCGGTATCTTGCAAAGAATGAAGGGTGAGCTGCTCCCCCCCAAATTGGACAGGTATGAGAGCTTATCATGTCCCATGAGGGGGAGATCTGGCAAAATGAAAAAACTGAAAAGCCCTGCGAAGGCCAAGAAGCACCGGCTTTCACGGGGCCTTTGTTTTATCCGGCCAGGCGCAACCCCCTCAGGATTTTTCCGGTGCCTTGCCCAACTCCTTCTCCGCCAACGCCCGCACCGCCTTCGGCGACAGCGACGTGTAGCGGGCGATTGAGGTGATCCTCTTTGCTTAACAACTGTTGGTCTGTTTGGGGTCATAAGATTGAGGAAAGCTTAGCTCTATCTTCCTCGGAAACCTTCAGCATGTCCATGGCTTTTTCCTTGGGCAATCCAAGGGTTTCCATAAGAGCACGGATATTTTCCGCAAGAGCATCCAGTTTACCTTCACTGCGCCCTTCCATGCGTCCTTCCATGCG
>JAILGY010000048.1:0-3109 GCA_024696325.1 bacterium
TGGAGCGGGCGGAAAAACACTATCGTGAGACATTGGCCCGCAGGCCGGATCTGGAGCCGGTGGTTGCGGAACTGGGGGATCTGCTGGAGCAACGCAAGCATTTCCGGCAGGCGGAGGCGGTCCTGGCCGAAGGTCTGCGCAACAATCCGGAAAGCGTACCTCTGCGTTTGCGTTTGGCGCGGGTTTTGGTACATGACAACCGGCTGGATGAGGCCTTGCCGCAGTACCGCAAGGTGCTGGAGCTGGAACCGCTGAACGTTGAGGCGCTGCGGGTGGTTGGGCTTATCTGTTTGGAAAAGGAACGCTGGCGTGAGGCTGAGAAAGCATTTGCTTCCCTGCTGGAGCTGCGTCCCGATTTGACGGATCTGGCGCGTTTCCATATCGGTGTCGCCCAGGAAAACGATGGGCGCGGCGACGAGGCGCTGAAAACATTCCAGACCATTACACCCGATACGCCCTTTTTTGGCAAGGCGCTGCTGCATGTGGGGATGCTGAGCGATCGCCAGCATCGGTATCGGGAAGGAATAGCTTTTTTTGAAAGGCATCTGGAGACTGTGGCTGTATCTCCGGTGTTGTTTGGTGCTTTGAGTTTCCTGTATGAACGCGCGGATCAAATGCCCGAGGCGGTGAAAACGCTGGAAAACGGCCTCAACCGTTTTCCCGGCAATCCGGATTTGCTCTATCGCAAGGGAGTGCTGCTGGAGCGTACAGGGCGTTCTTCCGAGGCGTTGGCCACTATGGAAGAGGTTGTGCGTCTGGATGGCAAGCAGTCGGAAGCGCTTAACTTTATTGCCTATTCTCTGGCCGAACAGGGACGGGATCTGGAACGGGCCCTAAGGCTGGGCAAGAGGGCGCTGGCACTGGACGACAGCGCCCATATTCGCGATACGGTAGGCTGGGTCTACTTTAAACTGGCGCGTTATCCCGAGGCGTTGCTCCATCTGCAGAAAGCCGCCGAGCATCTGGCTGATGATGCGACGGTTCAGGAGCATCTGGGGGATGTTCTTGCGGCATTGAAGCGGCGCAGCGCGGCGCTTGACGCGTATCGTCGCAGTCTTGAACTGGAGCCGGGAAATGTGCGGGTCTCCGAAAAATTGCGCAGGTTGGAGGAAAAACATCAATGAGACGCTTCGTAATCAGCGCGTTGCTGATGCTCTTTGCGCTTTGCGCCTGTAGCGTTCCGGAACGTCCGGAGAAAAAACCGGCGCCTCTTTTGCCGGAACTTTCGATAGATGATTTGTTGGAGGGACAGCGGCGCTGCGAACGGCTGATCACCAGCTTGCGCGGCTTGAGCCGGGCCACCCTGCGGGAGGAGGGCCGTTCTCCCGCCAAAAGCAGTCAGGCCTTGCTGGTGCAGTGGCCCGCAAGTGCAAGAGTGGAGATCCTTGGTCTTCTGGGACAGCCGGCACTGGTGACGGCCAGCAACGGTCGCGACCTTTTCGCCATGGACATTTCCCATCGTGCCTTCTACGAGGGGGAAGCGAGCGCGGAAAATCTGGAGCGCCTGGTGCGGCTGCGTCTGGATCCCGCCGAACTGACACGGCTGATGCTGATGCGTCCAACGCTTCCCGAAACCTCCCGGCTTAAGGTAAGCGTCCTGACGGATGGCTATCTGGCAAGCGGCGGGATGCAAGACGGAGAGACGGCGCGTTTACGTTTTGACTCCCGGCGCCGTCTGATCCAGATCACCTATCTTGCGCGCGGCGAAACGCGGCTGGATGTGGAATACGGTGCTTTTCGGGATTTTGTGCTTGCAGGCGAAACAGTTGCCTTTCCAACGCGCTGGCAGGTCAGCTTTCCGGCCCGAAAGACGCGTATCACGCTTCAGATGGACAAACCTGAATTGAATGCGCCGCTTGCGGAGCGGCTCTTTTGCCTGGAGGCGCCACAGGGGTTCCGGCGGGAGACCCTGTGAGACGCCCCGGGGGATGGAGCTGTCTTCTGGCGGGTGCGGTCCTGCTGGCTGCGCTGCTTGCGGGCTGTTCCTCCGAAACGGGTGAGTCATCTTCCGCTCCGTCGGCCGAGGTGGGGAACCCGGTTTATGGAGATACCATTGTGTTCGGTGGCGGCGCCGATGCGGTCACCTTGCTGCCGGTTCTGGCCTCCGACGCCGTATCGTCGGGGGTGTGTGAGCTGGTGTACAATGGGCTGGTGCGCTACAACAAAAATCTGGAAATAGAAGGAGATTTGGCCGAGTCGTGGGAGGTTTCTCCCGATGGCCTGACGCTGACCTTTCATTTGCGGCGCGACGTTACCTGGCATGACGGTCATCCCTTTACTGCCGCCGATGCGCTTTTCACCTATCAGGTCTATGTTGATCCCGCCACGCCTACCGCCTATTCCGAACGTTACCGCCAGATTGTGCGTGCCGAAGCCCCGGATCCCCATACCTTTGTGGTGACCTACCAAAAACCGCTGGCCTCGGCTCTGGGCAGCTGGGGCGTAAATATTCTGCCCCGCCATTTGCTGGAAAAGACGCCGGTGACCCGCAGTCCGCTGGCCTCCGCGCCCATTGGTACCGGCCCCTATCTCTTCAGGGAATGGCGGCGAGGAGAACGGCTGGTGCTGGAGGCCAATCCCGCCTATTACGAGGGGCGGCCATGGATCAACCGCGTGGTGTTCCGGGTCATTCCCGATCCGACAACCATGTTTCTGGAGCTGCAGACCGGCGGCATTGACGAGATCGAGCTGACTCCGCTGCAATACGCCCGGCAGACCTCCCGCGAGATTTTTCTCAAACGTTTTCACAAGTACCGTTATCCGGCGATGGCCTACAGCTATCTGGGGTTCAATCTGCGCAATCCGCTTTTCCAGGATCGTCGGGTACGGCAGGCGCTCTCCCACGCCATCGATCGTGACGAACTGGTGCGCGGCGTGCTTTTGGGACTGGGGCGGGAAGCGACCGGCCCCTATATTCCCGGCACCTGGCCGTACTGCGCCGATGTGCGGCGCTATCCGCACGATCCCTCGCGGGCGCGGGCACTCCTTGAAGAAGCTGGCTGGAAGCCGCGTTCAGATGGCGTGCTGATGCGTGACGGCCGGCCCTTCGAGTTCACCATTGTCACCAACCAGGGCAACGATCAGCGGGTGAAGGCAGGGGAGATTATCC
>JAILGY010000050.1:0-5380 GCA_024696325.1 bacterium
TTTTCCGGGTGGAAAGCATCGTTGTGGAGAATCAGCAGCGGGTATCGAAGGAAGATATTCTGGAAGCTGCCGAACTTGTCCCGGGCATGGGTTTGTTCAATGTTGACACACGTCAGACGAGTTTTCGCATCAGGCGGATCAAGTGGATCAAGACCGCAACGGTGGAACGAAGTTTACCGCTTCGCCGCGTGCGTATCCATGTAACCGAGCGGGAGCCGGTAGCTATCGTCAAACTGGATCACTTTTACTATGTGGATGACGAGGGCGTGCTGTTCAAAATGCTGGAGTCGGGTGACAAACTTGATTTCCCGGTTATTTCTGGAATTGATCGGGAACATTTTGTAAACGAGCCGGAGAATTCCCGTGAATTTTTGATGACAGCTCTGCAATTGTTGGGCGAATTGAAAAAACGACAAGTTTTCAATCTGGACAAAGTCTCGGAAATTCATTTTAATCGACAAGGCGATCTCTATTTGTTTACGATGGAGGGCGGTATTTCCATTCGGATGGGAACGGAACATTTTTCCCGGAAACTGGATCATTTGGAGCGAGTTTACGGTGAAGTGCAGCAAAATGTGACCAAATTGAAGGGGATCGATTTGAATGTGGAGAATCAGGTGGTCGTCAAGTTAAATACTTCCCAGGGTGACTGACGGTTTCCACTTTTCCCGATGTTGGACGCTGAGGGCGAGGATTTATTCGAGGAGAGGAAAAGATATGGCGGGCAATAAGGACAGGCTGGTAGTGGGATTGGATGTCGGTACCACGAAAATTTGCGCCATTGTGGGCAATATAACCTCCGAAGGGATGGAAATTGTTGGCATCGGGAACTGCCCTTCCCAGGGATTGCGCAAGGGAATGGTGATCAACATCGAAAGTACGGTGGCTGCCATCCGTCAGGCGATTCAGGAAGCGGAACTGATGGCGGGCTGCGAAATCCGGTCGGTTTTTACGGGTATAGCCGGCGGGCATATCAAGAGCTTCAATTCTCAGGGGGTTATCGCCATCAAGGATCGGGAGGTAACGCAGGAGGATTTGCGCCGCGTCATTGATGCGGCCAAGGCCGTTGCCATTCCCATGGACCGCGAGGTACTGCACATTCTTCCGCAGGAATTCATCGTGGACGATCAGGATGGTATCACCGAACCGCTGGGTATGCGGGGCGTGCGTCTGGAAGCCAGGGTGCATATCGTAACGGGCGCAGTGGCCAGTGCGCAGAATATCATCAAGTGCTGCAATCGTGCGGGCGTGGATGTCGCCGATATCGTGCTGGAGCAACTGGCGTCTTCGGAATCCATTTTAACGGATGAAGAGAAACAGCTGGGGGTGGTTCTGCTGGATATTGGCGGTGGTACCACAGACATAGCTATTTTGGTGGATAATTCCATCCGTCATACGGCGGTGTTGTCGCTGGGCGGCAACCATCTGACCAACGATATTGCGGTGGGATTGCGGACGCCGCTTAATGAGGCCGAGCGGATCAAACGTGAGCATGGGTGCGCGCTGAGTTCGATGGTCAATCGGGATGAAAATATTGAAGTTCCCTCGGTTGGAGGCCGTCCGGCACGGACTCTGTCGCGGCAGGTACTGACCGAAATTCTGGAGCCGCGGGTGGAAGAAATCTTCACATTGGCCGATCAGGAGATCCGGCGAAGCGGTTTTGGCGATCTGATCGTTTCCGGCGTAGTGCTGACAGGGGGGACCTGCCTTTTGCCGGGAATGGCCGAGCTGGGCGAGCAGATCTTCAATCTTCCGGTGCGAGTCGGCAGTCCCAGGGATCTGGGCGGATTGACAGATGTCGTGAATTCTCCGGTGTTTGCGACCGGTGTGGGACTGGTGAAATACGGCGGGAAAAATATCGAGCGGGCGAAGCAGGGCTTTTCCAATACGGAAAATGTCTTTTCCAAGATTATGTTGCGTATGAAAGATTGGTTCGGGGACTTTTTCTAATAGGTAGGGCGACCACAATATTTGTTAAAGCGGGGGGAGGAAATGGACGAGACTGAGGACAGAAATTTGGAGGCCGGAGGACAGAATCTTTTCGAGAACAGCACCAAAGAACGGCTGCATGTTATCAAGGTGGTAGGTGTCGGCGGGGGCGGCGGCAACGCCATCAATACGATGATCGAATCCGGCATGACCGGCGTCGATTTTATTGCGGCCAATACTGACGCGCAGGCTTTGCGCACCAGCAAGGCGAGCGTCAAGGTGCAGCTGGGCAACAAGCTGACGCGTGGTTTGGGAGCGGGTGCCAATCCGGAAGTTGGGCGTAATGCGGCTTGTGAAGATAAAGAACGCATGGTGCAACTGCTGCAGGGGGCGGATATGGTGTTTATCGCTGCCGGCCTGGGCGGTGGTACCGGTACGGGCGCTGCGCCGGTTATTGCCGAAGTGGCCAAGGAAGTCGGCGCGCTGACGGTCAGCGTTGTCACCAAGCCTTTTACCTATGAGGGCAAACGGCGGATGCGTCAGGCCGAAGGTGGTGTATCGGAGCTTAAAAAAGTTGTGGATTCACTGATAGTTATCCCCAACGATCGGTTGTTGGGACTGGCTGGCAAGAATATGGGTCTGCGGGAAGCTTTCCGTCCATCCGATGAAGTATTGCGGCAGGCGGTACAGGGCATTTCCGATTTGATCACCAATCCCGGTTTCATCAACGCCGACTTCGCCGATGTTAAATCAATCATGAGCGAGCGCGGCATGGCGATGATGGGCATCGGCATCGCAGAAGGTGAGAAACGTGCCCAGGAGGCCGCCCATAAAGCCATTAGCAGTCCCCTGCTTGAGGATATCGACATTTCCGGAGCCAAAGGCGTACTGGTTAACATCTCCGGTTCCTCCAATATGACAATGGAAGATTTCTCGACTATTTCCAGCATCATCCACGAAAAGGTAAACGAGGACGAGGATGCCAATGTTATCATCGGTGTGGCTTTGGATGAAAATCTGGGCGATACCATCAAGGTAACCTGCATCGCAACAGGTTTTGGCTCTTCCTTTGAGCGGCAGGCTGTGGAACAGCAGCAAGGGCGGGCGCGCAAGGAACGTCTTGTGGATTTGGCCGGAGGCGATCCGGATGTACCGACCTTTATTCGCCGCAAGAAACCGGAGCTCTCGTTTGCGCCGGTACGGCTGACGGAAGAGGACGAATATGATGTGCCGACCTTTATGCGTCGCCGGGTAGATTGAGCGCTTTATGCACGTTTCTGAGGGGTGATGAAACAGCCTGTTGAAACCTTGTTGTTCAACAGGCTGTTTTTATTGCAGTAAATTAATGAAATTACCCATCCTCTTATAATGGATGTCAGAGAGGTTTTCCCTTTTTGCTTTGAAGGAAAGCGCTATGTCTGGCAGAAAACGCCGTTGCGCCGAAGAAGGCGCTGTGGTCAAGCCCTGGGGGGGGCGGCTGGCGGTGGCGCTGGTCTACCCCAATACCTTCTTTCACGGTATGAGCAATCTGGGGTTTCAATATGTGTACCATTTTTTTAGCCAGTGCGAGGAAACGCTCTGCGAACGTTTTTTCCTGCCGGATCCCCGGGAGAAGACGGATCGTCTTGCTTCGTGCGAATCAGGACGGCCTCTTGCCGATTTCGATCTGATCTGTTTTTCCATATCCTTTGAAAACGATTACTTGAATTTGCCTCGTCTGTTTGAATTGGCGCGGTTGCCATTATGGGCTCGGGAGCGTGATAGCCGCCATCCTTTGCTGGTTTGTGGCGGCGTCGTCGCTTTTCTCAATCCGGAGCCGTTGGCAGATATTATGGACGTCTTCGCCCTGGGCGATGGTGAACTGCTTCTGCCGGAGTTGCTCGAAGCGGTTTTGACAGAGGGTGATCGCGAACATTTGTTGGAAACGCTGGCGCGGATGGAAGGATTTTATGTGCCCCGTTTTTGGGCGGATGCACGGGGGCAGGGCGGTGGTTTTCAGGCGCTGCGTCCTGGGATGGTGCGGCCGCGCCGTCGTTGGCTGCGTGATCTGAACAGTTCATCGTGCCGCTCGTTTTTGTTTTGCAAGGACAGTGAATTCGCCGATCTTGGCCTGGTAGAGGTTTCCCGTGGTTGCGGGCGTGGTTGCCGTTTCTGTGCCGCCGGGCATATTTACCGCCCTCCACGGGAACGAGCGCCGGAGGTTTTGGCGCAGGATCTTGAAGCCATGAGGCCGTTTCGCTCCCGCTTTGGGCTGGTAGGAGCGGCTATTTCCGATTATTCCCGGCTTCCGGAGCTGTTTGCGGAAGTCGACAGGAGAAAGGGTGATTTTTCCGTCTCCAGTGTGCGTATTGACAGTCTGGGGGCCGAACTGGTGCAACGTCTGGCCTCTAGTGGACAGCGCACGCTGGCCTTGGCTCCGGAAGCGGGCAGTGCGCGTTTGCGGGCAGTCATCAACAAGGGGATTACGGAGGAACAGATCGAGAAGGCTATTGTCCTGGCTATGGCCGCGGGCATCGTCAATCTCAAACTCTATTTTCTGAACGGTTTACCCACTGAAACCGACGAAGATATTGAGGAAATGGTGCGTCTTGCCCACAAAATCCACGCTATCTGGATGGCGGAGGGAAAAAAAAGGGGGTGTTTGGGCAATCTGGTGCTTTCGGTTAATCCCTTTGTTCCCAAGCCCTTCACCCCGTTTCAGTGGGAGGGCATGATGCCGCTTGCAATTTTGAAGGCGAGAAACGCACGGTTGCGGACAGCGATCGCCCCTCTGGGACGCACCGAGATCTTTTTTGAATCACTGCGCAGTGCGGAAATTCAGGCACTGCTTTCACGTGGCGACAGGGCGGTAGCGCGTCTGCTTCCCGCGCTGGGCAGGGGGCAGAATCTCAAGGACACGTGCCGGGAACAGGGAATGGATCCTGCTTTTTACGTCAGTCGTCGGGCGGAGCGGGATGAAGTTTTTCCATGGGAAGTCATTGATTGTGGAGTAGATCGGGACTACCTGTGGAAAGAACATGAAAAAGGATTACAGGAACAGATAAGTCCTACCTGCCGTGATGCGTGTCAGCATTGCGGGGTCTGTGGATAAAAAAGGGCTTCGGGGATTACCCGAAGCCCTAGAAAACTTCTCCGCTCACGGATTAGAAATTGTCCGGAAGAGGTATTCCCTGGACTGGCTTTTTGGCAGCCTCTTTCGCAGCACCTGCAGCGTCTTTTGCAGCGGCAGCGGCATCTTTTGCAGCATCTTTTGCAGCGGCCGTGGCGTCTTTTGCAGCAGCTGTAGCGTCTTTTGCAGCAGCTGCAGCATCTTTTGCTGCATCTTCAGCTTTCTTGACGGTCGCGTCGGCTTTCTTTGCTGCATCATCAGCCTTCTTTGCGGCCTCGGTCTTCTGTGCAGGTTTCTTGGCAGGCTCCTGCCCACAGGCAGTGACCAACATAGTCGCGAACA
>JAILGY010000092.1:0-6991 GCA_024696325.1 bacterium
AGGCTTTTTTTGTCTTTTTTCAGCGTTTCCTGCAAGGTTTGGCTGCTGTCTCCCTTGAATTGCCGGAGGAAGGCGCTGTCCGGCTGGCAGACAGGCCGCGAGAATTTTCCGGTGATGCGCAGGGGAACGGTAACCATCTCGTCGTTTGGGTCCGAGCCGCGCAGCGCCAGCCCCAGATTGAGCGTTTCCCGTACCAGATTGGCCTCGCCCGTGGCGTGCATCCGGAGCGGTGGCCGTTCGAAAAAGGTTTCGCCCAAAGTCATTCGGCCGTCGGTAATGGTGAAGGAACCATGCGCTTTGGCAAAATCGAATTTGCCTTTTCCCAGGGCCGGGACTTTCCAGAATGTAAACAGCGTCTTCAATGCCGGGGGGAAAAGCAGGGAACCCTGTTTCATGTCCAAAGTTCCGTTGCCGGAGAGTGTGGCAGGGAATCGCATGGGATTGGCGCTCAGGTTGAAACTGGCGTTGAGCGCACTCTGCGGGCTTGATATGCCGGTCACGTCCTGCATGAGCCGTCCGATCTGCACGGAGTTCAGCTGCATGTTGGCTTGCAGCTGCTGCTGGCGGTGGTACCAGTCGAAGGAACCTTTGGCCGTGCCGTCGTAGAGTTTGAGCGCCAGTGGAACATGGCAGCGTTCCTGGGCGCATTCCACCCGGGCGCCGATTTCGCGCAGACGCATTTTGCCGATTTTCAGCCGTCCGATTTTCAGGTCACCCTGGATGACCGGGGCGTTGGGAATGGTGTTCCCGCCCTTTGCGGAGGGTGGGGCGGGCGTTCCCGCACGCCCCGTGAAAAAGGCGTCTGCGGGGAAATAGCGGTCGGCATCCAGGTTGTTCAAGTAGGCCTTTAGCTTGACCGTGTTCCAATTGGTCTCCAGTGAAAAATCCAGTGTGGAGTCGTCCAGGCGCAAAATGCCTCCCTCGATTTTCAGGGCGTGAGGTGTTCCGGTGAGACGCGCTTCAAGAGATGCGTGTGACAGGGTCTCCGGGTCGGCCAGACGGGGAAGAGCACGTCCCAGTGCGGCCAGCAGGCCGCGGGGGGAGAGATGTTCGACATAGACGGTGATGTTGCCGGAGGGCTGTTTTCCCAGCGCAATCTCGCCTTCCAGATGCAGAAGGTTTTCCTCGGCCAGCCTTGCATTGATGTTGAGATCGGCCGGCTCTCCTTCCGAGAGATCGTCCAGGGGACCTACCTGGCCGGTTACCTCCAGTTGCGCTCCGTTGAAATCGCCGGTCAGGGTGAGCTGAACGGGCCGCTTCATCTCGATGCCGCGTGCCTCCAGCTGAATAGCGGAAATTTGGTGGTGGCTGCCGTTTTTTTCGTCCTGCCAGAAGCAGGCTCCGTTACGGATGGCCATTTTGCGCAGCGAGAGGTTTTTCAGCATCTCCCAAATGGGTGAGGTGGCGGCCGTTTCTCCCGAACCTGGGGGGAGGATTGTGTCTTGAGCCTCCGGACTTCCGGCAGTGGCATGCTGCCAGTTGCCCTGTCCCTGGGAATTGCGAATCAGCGTGATGCACGGCGCGTTGGCGATGAATCGCTGGACCTGGATTTCACCCCGCAACAGCGGCCACAGCCGGATGCGCATTTCAAGCGAGCGCATGGTGAAAAGGTCCTCGCTAAAATGTTGCGGACTGCCGATGCGCAGCCTGGTTATTTTCACGCCGAGGCGTGGCAGCAGCGTAAGTTTCAGTCCGCCAATGGTGATCGGGTAGCCGGTGAGGGCGCTCATGCGGTGTTCGATTAGGGCGCGGTGCCTCTCCAGATTGACAAGCCGGGGCGCGAACAGCAGGATCGCTGTTGCCAGCAAAATCAGGCCGAAGGCAATCATCAAATATTTTCTGGCCTTCATAGTGTTCCTTTATGTCTGAAGTGTCGCAATCCCAAGACACTTGCCGGGTGCGGTTCATGAACGGATAAAACTGAAAACAGATGCTCCACGTGGCCGCAAAGGGCCATGAGAGGCTCTTTTATGCAAAGCGGCGCCGTGTTCCTTTCGTCGTTGGTGCATGGAAGGTGCAATCCGTTTGCCATGTTCTTTCGGGAAAGACGTTCCCTGGAGATTATGTGAATATTCCCGGTTTTGCTTGACAAGAATGCATTTCATGGCTAGTGTGACCGAGTTCTGGTGAGTGTAGCTCAGATGGCAGAGCACTGGATTGTGGCTCCAGGTGTCGAGGGTTCGATCCCCTTCACTCACCCCACTTTTGAATTTTTTCAGTCCTTCCTTTTCCCTCTGGCGGTTTTTGGGGGGCGAAGGAGGGCTTTTTCATTTAAGCGGCATGCAGGATTCCGGTTGTTCGCCGGGATGAATCGGGATGTTGATGCTCTTTGCGAGAGTGGCGGAATTGGCAGACGCACTGGACTTAGGATCCAGCGGGCAACCGTAGGGGTTCGACTCCCCTCTCTCGCACCAGCAGTTTCGTTGAAGAAAATTTCCGCAATTCTTTTTTTCTGGTACAAGGGGATGCTGATGAGGGGGCCGGGGAGAGATCGCTATGTGCTGGGTTGTTTGCGTTGCGGTCATGAAATGTCCGATGGCGCCTTGCGCGGCGGGAGCCACTTACAATTTAAGAGAAAGGTGTGAAGATGGAAGTCAAGGTTGAGGATGTCGGCACGACCAAAAAAAGGATTACTCTGGAGATTGAGCCGGAGCGGGTGGATCGGGTTATTGAGGCCTCTTACAAGAAATTGGGGCAGAAAGCCAATCTGAAGGGATTTCGTCCCGGCAAGGTGCCGCGTCCTGTTCTGGAAAAGGTGTATGCCGGGCAGATGGAAGAAGATTCGATGCGCGAGCTGATCAACCAGAACTACATCCGGGCGATGCTGACGCAGAATTTCTCTCCGGTAGGCGAACCGGCCTTGAAGGAAAAGGGCAAGCTGGAGAAGGGCAAGCCGTTCACATTCACGCTTGAAGTGGAGGTGAAACCTCAGGTTGAGGCCAAGGACTACAAGGGCATCCATCTGCAGAAAGAGCGGCTGGTGATCGACGATCAGCGCATTGACGAACGGGTGGACGAGATCCGCAAGGAAAAGGCCGAACTGAAAGACGCGGCTCATGACACGGCGCGGACAGGCGATCACGTTGTCATTGATTTTGAGGGTTTTGTCGGCGACAAGCCGATCGAACATGGCAAGGCGGAAGACTATGATCTGGAACTGGGCAGCCATTCGCTAATCCCCGGTTTTGAAGAGCAGATTGAGGGAATGCGGCTCAACGAGAAGAAGGACATCGAGGTGACCTTCCCCGCGGAATACTCCAGTCAGGAGCTGGCTGGCAAACCGGCACGTTTCAGCGTCTTCCTGAAGGCGATCCGTGAGAAGGTTTTGCCGGAACTGAACGATGACTTCGTGAAGCAGTACGGGGTTGACACGGTGGCGGAGTTCCGTGCCCGTCTGGCCAAGGCCTATGAGGATTATGAAAAGAAGCGGATCGAGGACAATCTGCGTGAACAGATTGTCTCGGTGCTTATCGAGAAAAATCCGATCGAAGTTCCGGAGACTCTGGTGGAAGAGCATCTGCGCGCGCTGTTCGACAATTTCGAGGCCCGTTTGAAGAAGAGCGGCCTTTCTCTGGAAAAACTGGGCATGACGATCGAAGAGTATCGTGAAAAGAACCGGCCGCGGGCCGTTCGTCAGGTTCAGGCGGCTCTGATTCTGGAAGCCATCACCCATCAGGAGCAGATTGCCGCCACCCCCGAGGACATAGAGGCGCGCATGGAAGAGATGGCACGGGAAGCCGATGTGCCGCTGGAGAAGGTCAAAGCCTATTACGAGGAAAGCGACGAACGCAAGAAGACGCTCAAAACCATGGTGCTGGAAGACAAGGTGGTCAATTTTATCGTCTCGGGTGCTCAGGTTGAGGAAGTGGACAAGGTAGAGAAGAAGAACTAGGCAATACGTGATGCGTATGGGGGAACATGAAATGAGCGCCTTGGTGCCGATAGTTGTCGAAAACAGCGGGCGCGGAGAACGCGCCTACGATATCTATTCGCGGTTGCTGAAAGATAGAATTATCTTTTTGAGCGGCATGATCGAGGAGCATATGGCCAATCTGATCGTGGCGCAGCTGCTGTTTCTGGAATCCGAGGATCCGGAAAAGGATGTGTTCCTCTATATAAATTCTCCCGGCGGTGTGGTCACCGCCGGGATGGCCATTTACGATACGATGCAGTATCTGCGTGCACCGGTTTCGACCATCTGCATCGGACAGGCTGCGTCCATGGCGGCGTTGCTGCTGGCTTCCGGCGAGCATGGCAAACGTTTCGCCCTGCCCAATTCGCGGATCATGATCCATCAGCCGCTGGGCGGTTTCCAGGGGCAGGCCAGTGATATTAAAATTCATGCCGATGAAATTCTCGGTCTCCGCGATCGCCTGAACAAAATTCTGGCGGAGCATACCGGACAGGATGTGGAACGGGTTGCGCAGGATACGGAACGTGATTTCTTCATGAGTTCCGAGGACGCGAAAACCTATGGCATTGTGGATGATATTGTGAAGCAGAAATCCTGATCCGGGAGGTCAAACGGTGGACAAATACAGCGATGGGCGTGCGAACGTGCAATACTGCTCATTTTGCGGCAAAACCCGTAATGAGGTTAAACGGCTGATTGCCGGAGACGGGGTGTGCATCTGTGATGAATGTTTGGCCCTGTGTCAGAAGCTGATGAACGAGGAAGATCAGATGCGGGGCAAAATTGATGGCGAACAGCAGCACGGTTTGCCCCGGCCGGAACAGATTCATGAGGTGCTCAATGACTATGTCATCGGTCAGGAACGCGCCAAGAAGATCTTGTCGGTAGCAGTCTACAACCATTACAAACGGATAGAATACGCCGAACGTACCGGTGCGCCGGACGATGTGGAGATCCAGAAAAGCAACATTCTGCTGATGGGTCCTACCGGCAGCGGCAAAACGCTGCTGGCGCAGACGCTTGCCAAGGTCCTGGATGTGCCTTTTACCATCGCCGACGCCACCAACCTGACGGAAGCCGGCTATGTGGGCGAGGATGTCGAAAATATCATCCTGAGCCTGCTGCAGGCCACGGATTACAATGTGGAACGGGCGCAGCGCGGGATTATCTATATCGACGAAATTGACAAGATTGCCCGCAAGACGGAATCGCCTTCCATTACCCGCGATGTTTCCGGGGAGGGCGTGCAGCAGGCCCTGCTCAAGATTATTGAGGGCACCGTCGCCAGCGTTCCTCCCAAGGGGGGGCGCAAGCATCCCCACCAGGAATTTATCAAGGTGGATACCACCAACATTCTGTTTATCTGCGGTGGAGCCTTTGGCGGGCTTTCGGATATCATCCTGAAACGGATCAACGCCAAAACCATCGGCTTTGGCGCGGATATCCAGAGCAATCGCGCCGATTTGGGAAGCATCCTGAGCAAGGTGGAGCCGGAAGATCTGCTGAAATACGGCATGATCCCCGAATTTGTCGGCCGTTTGCCGGTGCTGGCGACGTTGAGCGATCTGGACGAAGAAGCGATGGTAGAGATCCTCAAGGAACCGAAAAATTCCCTGATCAAGCAGTACCAGAAGCTTTTCGAGATGGAAAATGTCGCGCTCAAGTTTACCGACGGCGCGGTGGTCGCCATTGCCAAGGAAGCGCTCAAACGCAACACCGGCGCCCGTGGCTTGCGCGCTATCATGGAAAATGCCATGCTGGATGTCATGTATGATATTCCTTCGCAGAAACGGGTGAAGGAAGTTATCATCAACGAGGATGTCATTGTGAAGAATGCGGCGCCGCTGATTGTGTACGAGACCGCGGAGGAAACGGCCTGAGGCTTTGGAAAAGGAAAAAAGCAGGAAACCGTCTGGAACTTGTGAGTTCCAGACGGTTTCTTTTTTAGAAAACAAAAAAGGGAAATGTCTTGTGACGTTTCCCTTTTAACCGGTTTGGCGCGCGATGTGCGACTCGAACGCACGGCCTTTGGCTCCGGAGGCCAACGCTCTATCCAACTGAGCTAATCGCGCTTGTTGTTCTTTGTTTATAGCCCAACCGTTGCTTGGGCGCAATATGGAAATCTGTAAAAAACAGATTGCCGGGTTTGTCAGCGGTCTTTGGAGAAATTCGGCTCCGGCGCATTCGATGAGCTGTTGGGCAGCACCCTGGTATAGACCGGGATGCGTAACTCTTCAATATGTGCGCCCTTGAGGTCAATGAGAACAAGACCACGCACATGGGGCTGGTTGGAACGTGGCGTGATGTTCACAACAAGCGTTGTCTGTTCTCCGGGAGCGAGCTTCCGGGCGAAAAGCGTGGCGGTGACCTCGTCTATGGTACTGTGCGGTTCTCCCAGTTCAATGGGCGTTTTTCCCCGGTTGGCGAGCGTCACTCTGGCCAGAGTCGTTTGTCCCATGGGCAGATATTGCGGGCGGATGAGCGGCGGTGTCGCCTCAATTTCCGGTTGGACAAGACCTCGCAGCGTGAGTTTGACCTGCGTATGGCGCGGATCGTTGGTGGTGAAGAGGACGTGTTTGGTTACCTTTCCGGAAAAGTCGTGGCTGTTAAAGGTGAGTTGAATTTCGCCGGTGGCATCTGGGGGAATTTCTGGCGCGGAGAGCAGGGCTGCTGTACATTGGCAGGAAGTTTTGATGCCGGTGATAACGAGCGGTGCGTCACCGTAGTTGCCGAAGACAAAGGTGTGCTGGATTTTTTGCCCCTGAAAAATTTGGCCAAAATTGTGTTCCGCTTCCACGCCCAGATACGGCGCGGCGAAAGCGTTTATGGCCAGAGTAACCGACACCCAGATGGCAAACACTGCGCTGGCGGCGATTTTCATGCGTTCTTTTCCTTTCGGTGCGGATATGTCCAAACGAAGACTCTGGTTTTGCGGAGAAGCAGTATAGGCTTTTGTCCGCTCTTTGGCCGAATTTTTTGAATGGTTTTTCACCAGCGTTTGACAGATGATTGTTATCATTTTATAAACCATGTATTCGTCGGATTTTTTGCAGACGGAGGACATATGAACGACAAAAA
>JAILGY010000142.1:0-7893 GCA_024696325.1 bacterium
CGATTTCCATAGTCGTGATATGAAAAAAAGCGCGCAACCTGCTCCTGCATGCCCAAGCTCAAACGATCGCTCTTGCGCCGCTGCGCATAGTGCAGTTCGTTGCGCACCCGCCACAACCAGTCGCAGGCACTCCGGAAAGCCGTGCCTTCGGCGGCAGAGAGTGCGCCTTTGGCCAGCAGGCCGGAAAAGTCCGCAGCATCGTGGCGTGCCTTCAGTATCCAGAGCGCCATATGCAGATCGCGCAGGCCCCCCTTGCCCTCCTTGACATTCGGCTCCAGCAGATGCACCGAAGAACCATACTTGCGCCAGCGCGCCGCACGTTCCTCAAGCTTGGCGGCAATAAAGTGCTCCACATCCCGGCGCCGCAGGGGCACGGCCACATCGCGCGCAAAGGCCTCAAAAAGCGCCGCATCCCCGGCAACAAAACGGCTGTCCAGCAGCGCGGTGCGCACCGTCACATCGCGCGTCCCCAGCTCAAGGCACTCATCAAGCGAACGCACGCTGGAACCTGCCTCCAGCCCCAGATCCCACAACAGTCCCACCAGCATCTGCGCAACCTGCGCAGAAGACTCGCCGCCGTTTTTCCCGTGACAGAAGATGATATCGATGTCGGAACGGGGATTGAGTTCGCCGCGGCCATATCCGCCCACCGCAATCACCGCGCAGTCATGCAGATCGAGCGCGGATGAGGCCCGCTGCCAAAGAGCGCCCAGCACCGCGTCCGCAGATACGGAAAGCGCCCGCGCCACTTCGAAGCCACCCGCGCCATTGCGATGCGCGGCGCGAATCTTCGCCTGCGCGCGCCGCACCGCTTTCCGCAGAGCCGCCAAAAGCTCGCCACGCCGCTCGTCCTTAAGAGCCAGATCCGGGAGTTCCGCCGCAAGTTCCTGGGTATTTAGGGTGAAAACCGCCATGGAGGTACCAGTGAATAAAGTTGCCAGTGAGGTTTACCTGCACGGCATGGAACAACAAACAAATAAAAAGGCGACGGGAAAAATCACCGCCGCCTTTCATTTTTCAGCAATCAAAGTACAGCTCGAATTCCATCGGTACCGGATGCATCATCATCGGCTTGATTTCATGTTCCCGCTTCCATGACAGCCATTTTTCTATCAGATCGCGGGTAAACACATCGCCCTTCAGAAGAAACTCGTGATCCGCCTCCAGGCAGTCCAATGCCTCACCCAGCGTTCCGGCGACATGCGGCACATGGCGCAGTTCTTCGGGGGAGAGTCCGTAGATATCCTTGTCCAGCGGCGGGCCGGGATCGATGCGGTTTTCGACGCCGTCGAGCCCTGCCATCAGCAGCGCCGCAAAGGCCAGATAGCCGTTGCAGGCCGGATCGGGGGTGCGGTACTCCACCCGCCGTGCCTTGGGATTGTCGGCCACCGGCAAACGCAACGCGGCCGAGCGGTTGCTGCTGGAGTAGGCCAGATTGATCGGCGCCTCAAATCCCGGCACCAGGCGGCGGTAGGAGTTGGTCACCGGATTGGTGAAGGCGCACAGCGCCTTGGCGTGCTTCATGATGCCGCCCATGTAGTGGAGCGCCATTTCAGAGAGCCCGGCGTAGCCGTCGCCGACGAAGAGATTCTTGCCGCCCTTCCACAGAGACTGGTGACAGTGCATGCCGGAACCGTTGTCGCCGTACAACGGCTTGGGCATGAAGGTGACGGTGCGGCCGTTACGGTACGCGACATTGCGGGCCACATACTTAAACCACTGCAGATCGTCGCAAACCGCCACCAGCGTATTGAAACGCATGTCGATCTCGCACTGGCCGCCAGTGGCTACCTCGTGATGCATGCACTCCACATGAATGCCGACATTGAGCATCTCCTCCACCATCTCGTTGCGCAGATCGGCCAGGGAATCGGCGGGAGGACAGGGATAGTAGCCTTCCTTGAAACGCGGCTTGTAGCCCAGATTGGGGTTCTCGTCACGTCCGGAGTTCCAGCCGCCCTCCATCGAATCCAAACTGTAGAAGGCCTCGTTGGGGCCGGAAAAACACCGCACGCTGTCGAAAACGAAAAACTCCGGCTCCACGCCGAAGTAGGCCACATCGGCAAGGCCGGTGGATTGCAGATAGGCCTCGGCCTTCTGGGCTATAAAACGCGGATCGCGGGTATAGCCCTCGCGGGTCAGCGGCTCGAAGACGTTGCAGATGAGACTTAGGGTCGGCATGGCCACAAAGGGATCGATACGGGCGGTAGCGGGTTCCGGAATGATGATCATGTCGCTGTTGTTGATCGGCTGCCAGCCACGGAAGGAGGATCCGTCGATGGAGATGCCATCCTCGAAGATCGCCTCTCCAAACTCGTGTACCGGTGTGGAGAAGTGATGCCATCGCCCCAGCATGTCGGAAAACTTGTAATCAATAACCTTGACGCCCTTTTCTTCCACCAGCTTCAATACATCCTGAACGTTCATTCCCATTGACCCTCCTCCCTCATTCATTCTCGCCTGACAATTTTTATTACCTCAAGACATTTATTTTCCTGATCGGCAAATCGTTCTCAGAGCGCGTCCTCGCCGCGTTCACCGGTACGGATGCGCACCGCCTCCTCCACCGGCATGACGAAAATCTTGCCGTCGCCGACATGCCCGGTGCGCGCAGCCTCCGTGATGGTTTCCACCACCTGATCCACCAATTCGTCGGGAATAACAAGTTCTATCTTTATTTTGGGAATAAAGTCCACCACGTATTCCGCGCCGCGATAGAGCTCGGTATGACCTTTCTGGCGCCCGAATCCCCGTACTTCGCAGACCGTGATCCCCTGGATTCCCAGATCGCCCAAAGCCTCCTTCACCTCATCCAGCTTGAACGGCTTGATGATGCATTCGACTTTTTTCATATCTTTCCTCCTCACTGCGCAAGAGACGGAAATCTGCCGAAAAGATAAAAACATCTTGAAACAAATCGGAAAACATAACCACCCACATTCATTTCATAGAATTTTCAAACAAACGAGAATATTTCATATCATTTTACTTTTTCATTGGTTAAGCTGTGAGGCAACAGTACCCTGCACCAATTTCTTATGTCGCTCAAAAACAAAATTACCCCATAGAGTTTGTTTTTCCAAAGAAACGACATCAATATTCCGTTAAGACTATATTTTTTTACCGGCACTATATCGGAGAAACCATTCTCTTCAATAAAAGATTTAAGAATATTGGTCCGTCCAGATAACGGCATTTTTGATTTTTTCAAATATCTGCAAACAAAACGAATCCGTTCATTTTTTATTGTTTTTATGGATTTGTTTGCCATATTACGATTATCATAAAACCGGTTTATGAGATCAAATTCTTTATTTGTCACAATTTCAAGAGATTTGATTCTTTCCTCATGAAATTTGGTAGATATATTTTCTCCATGGAATATATGATGATAAAAACGTTTTGTGTTCACGACAATATCCGGACGAGCTGATAAACATGCAATATTAAAATCATGATCTTCTGCTCCATATTTCATGGTTTCATCAAACCAGATATTGTGTTCTCGAAGAAATGATAATCTGAACAAAGCATCCCATACATAGACAAAGGACATCTTTCTAAGTTCATCATAGTGTTCCGCAAAATGGTCATAATTTATAACATATGGAGAATTTCGCAAAAAATCTGTTCCCGAACTTCTTCCCAGTTTAACGTAATCCTTATACCATCCAAATTTTACAATATCGGCAGAATTTTTTCCCAGAATCTCAAGATTGTCTTTCAGTAGATCCGGTTCATACCGATCATCGCAATCACAAAAGGTGCACCATTCTCCCCGTGCCAGCCGCAATCCATGATTGCGGGCGCTGGAAATGCCTCCGTTCTTCTGATGCACATAGCGGATTCTTTCATCGTTTTGCTGAAAGTTCCGGCATGTCGCGCCACTGCCGTCCGTTGATCCATCATCAATCAACAACAGTTCAAAATCATGGAATGTCTGGCAAAGTATGCTCCCAATGGAGTCCTTCAAAAAGGCGTCTCCATTGTGAACCGGCATGATGATACTTACTTTTGGCGTTGTTTCAGACATGGCGAAGACCTCTTTTCCCACAACCGAACCCAGGTTGGACCACTTCTAGGAACGCCCACGCCAACGTTCCCAGACCGAAAGCAACAGGGAGCGCAAATTTCCATCCTCTTCGGGCAGATCGCGCAAAAAACGTTTTTGATCCTTGCATTGCGCTGCAGCGCGAAGCCATCCGCCGCACCAGGCGCCATCCAGATCCGTCAGTACCGGACGCTGCCGCGTATCCAGCAAAATATTGTTCCACTTCAGATCGCCGTGCCCACAGCCCAGATGATGCATCATCCCCAATAGCATTGCCACCCGCACCAGCACCGTCTTCTTGCCGAATTCATCCAGTTGCGGCCAAAGAACGCTTAAGCGGCTGGCTGGCTCCACAAATTCCGACACCAGATAGGAACGCTGCAGCTTGTACCTTTGCCGCTCTTCCAGGCAGACAAGCGGACGCGGAATCGGCAGGCCGCGTTCACAAAAACCGTGGCAGACCTGCCAGACCCTCAGTGCCCGGGAACGGCGCACCAGACTTTTCAGCTGATACCACCAGCCCTTGTTGTTGTACCGTTTGACAAAATAGCGCTTCCCGCCGACCGTTACCGCTGTGGCATAGACGGTATGGCCGTTCTTCATGAGCGTGCCGGTGGCCATCAGTCGATCGGGATCCGGCAGCAAAGCTTCCATCAACCGATCGCTTTCCTCACCGCGCACCCGCCAAATGCGGAAATGGTTTTGCTCCCGGACAAAACGGCTGTTACTGAAAAGCGAACGCCTGGCCTTCTTGCGCCAGACGCGCATGGAAAACCTGCAGGCCTCACGATCCAGCACGGAAAGCACATCGCGTCGCACAATGCTGCCGCCGCTTTCATCCCACAGCCCCGCCGCCTGCCCATAGGCTCTGAAAAAACGTAAACGCGCCGAACGGCTGGCAAGCATCCAGACATTGGCGGCAAGCTGCGCCAGACTGGCGATACGCTCACGCAGAGAAAGCGGCCGCGTGCACAGGCGCACCGCCCCCACATCCAGCAGGACAAAGGCCCCTTCAGGTGTGCGCAGAATGTTGCCCAGATGCAGATCCCTGTGCAGCACGCCACACTCGTGCAAGTGCGCAATATAGGACGCAAATTCGCGGGTTATGCGCCACATTTCGGAAGCGTGAAAAGGCGATTTTTCCGGAAGGCCGGAAAGCAGGGAACGCAGCAAAGCGCCCTCCACCGCTTTTGTTACCAGCAGATCGCGCTTCAGCATACCACGCGAACAGACACGCCCAAAACCCAGCACCTGCGGTACACCGACGCCACGCCGCGCGAGGGCAAGCAGCATCCGTCCCTCCCTGCGCGCGGATCCGCCCGCACAGGTCCGCAGCAGAGAAAGCGGAGAACGTTCGTAAAGCGTTTCCTTGTAATAACTGCCCCGCGCCAAAAACACCCGGCGGCGGGCATTGGACTTGACGAGCACAGCATTTTCCGGATCACCCAAAGGCAACGCCGCATCCCGATAGTCCCAGCAAATTCCGGAGAGATTCAGCATGATGCCCGTTCCTTTCGCTCCCGGGCCACTGTGCGCATCAATTCCAGCATTTCACGCAAATTGCGTTCCAGCGTATAATTCAGCGACGTCTCATAGGCGTGGGCACCCATCCGCGCCCGTTCTTCGCGGGAAAGCGCCAAAAAGGCGCGTAAAATGCCGGCCAATTCCCCCGCATCGTCTGCCCGCCGTTGTACCCAACCGTTGACACCATCGTGCAGCAGTTCCGCAGCGCCGTTGGAGGAGCTGGTTATCACCGGCAGGGCGCAGGCCATTGCCTCCAGACAGACATTGGCAAAAGGATCGTAGCTCGTAGGCAGCACCAGCACATCAGCCGCAGCGTAGTAACGCAGCACCTCCCTTGCGGGCGGCATGAAATGCAGCCGTTCCGCCGTACCCAGTTCCCTGGCGCGTTTTATGAAACGCGCGGGATTGCCACGGCCTACCACAACCAAATGAACCATCTCCGGAAGCGAAGGCAAGGTTTCCATCAGCGTATCCACCCCCTTGCGCCGCCAGTCGTTGGCCACGCACAGCAAGGCGATATCGCCATCGCGCAAGCCCAGGAAACTCCGGGTTTCCTCCCGCAGCGGCATCACCTTTTCCGGCCCAAAGCACGTGTGATCCACGCCGTTGTACACCACTGCCGTTCTCTCCGGACGAACGCCCATCCTCTGGACCACATAATTCCGGATCATCGCGGAATTGGCTACCACGAAGCGACAGCCGTCTTCGGCAAACAGCCGTCTTTCAAGCGCCAAATTGATCAGATGGAAAGGATTGGCCAGCAGGGCCGGAAAACGCCGCCACCAGGCCGGATAGTGACGTTCCAGCGCCAGCCGGTGCACACCGTCGCCCAAACGGAAAATATCCAGCGGAAAAAAACGTGTCAGGCCATACACCACATCAAAGGGCCCACAGGCAAGCAACGCCTTGCGCACCGTGCGCTGAAAGCCCAGGAAACGCCACCAGCCCGGACCGGAAAAACCGGGAACCGAATGAGCTACCGCCTCTTCCGGCAAATCTTCCATCCGTTGGGCGAAGATATGCGTTTCATGGCCATCGGCGCACAATGCGCGGGCAAAGTTGACGGAAAAACGCTCGCGCCCGCCATGGCTGACAGAAAAGACCGGATTGATCAGGGCCACCTTCATCGCTGTTCATCCTCTGTGTATGATTTCCTCAAAACAACGTTCCAGACGTTCCGCCCGCCGTTCCCAGGTAAAGTTCCGCGCCTGTTCCAGGCCGCGGACCGCCATGCGGGAGGCATTTTCCGGATCGGCCATCACGCGCCGAAGCGCCTGCGCCAGCGCTTCGGGATCTCCAGGCGCAAACAGCATACCATTAACACCGTCAATGAGATCTTCGCGCAGCACTTCCAGATCGGCCGCTACCACCGGACGTCCCCAAGCCAGATACTCGTACAGCTTGGTATGAGCCACATAGGACATCTTCCCATCCGCGCGGCTGGGCATCACAAAGATATGCGCCCGGGCAGCATGGGCAGACACTGCGCCCGGAGCAACAAAACCATGAAAGGTCACGCGCTCTGCAACGCCCTCTGCATTTGCCAGACTTCGGAGCGCCTGCAGATGATCGTCGCGGCCGCCAACGATCTCCAGAGTCACCGCCAAAGGCAGCAGGGCAAGTGCCCGAATCAGGATATCCACACCTTGCAAGGGATAGAGTTGTCCGATGTAGCACAGCCTCCAGGAAACGTTATCCCCAGGAGGCTCAAAGGGGGCGATCTTTCCCGGATCGGCCGCCAGCGGCACCAGATGGCAGGGCGGCAAATTGCTGTAGAGCCGCTCCATTACGGAGCGCAGGCTGGCCGTAGTGGTTATCAGCGCCGTCACGCCGGAAAAGACTCGCTGTTCGCGGGAATCCGGTTTTTCATAGCCTGGCGCCGCGAGACCATGCACCTCATAGGCGACCGGCAATGCGCGCATCCTGCGCCACGCCAGCAGCTTCTCCCCCAGCTTGATTTCGGAGAGGTAGACCAAATCGGGGTTCAGGCAGGCCATCAGCTTCTCCAGTTTGCGCCTGCAAAAAAAGTTGAAGACACCATGCCATGACAGCGACAGCCAGCGGGTTTTCAGGCGAAGAACCGGCAACTGGACCAAATGCAGATTGGGATGCGGCTCCAGACCGTAATGACGAACAATTGCCGCCGGATCGGCCGCCGTCCGGCCCATCAGCAGCCAGACCTGATGCCCACGGCAGGCCAGGGCATGGCAGGTACGCATAACCAGCACGTCATGAGCCCTCCGCAGCATGAAGCGCTGATTGTGAGGATAGAAAATGATCATGGAGCGCCCTCCATGCGCCGGTAAACGGCAACCGCC
>JAILGY010000179.1:0-17691 GCA_024696325.1 bacterium
CCACTATCCGGTTGGCGCGCAGCGGATTGATGTCCACCCAGTGGTCGCCAACTTGAATTTTCTCCAGCGTGAACTGGTATTGGCGCCAGGGATTGTCGCTGCGGGAGAGGAGCACCGGATAGCCGGCGACGGCGCATTGGGTCATGGCACCGGTGTTGGGCGTATGGGCGGTCACGATGCTTTCGTCTTCGAGCTTGACATCGACCAGAAAACGCTGGCGGCGTTGCACAAGCGTGCCTTTCAGCAGAGGGACGGTCAGTTTCATGCTTTCATGTTCCTTAAACGGTTCTTTGTGTTATTATATATCGTTTTACCCGGCAAGGGTGTTTTTCTCGAGGGCCTTTGCACAATATATTTGTATTCCGTCTTTCTTCGCAAGATTGGGGGAATGCGGCGGAGACGGCTCGTACATTTGTTTGTTTTAATTGTTTTTGGGGAAATGGGCAATGCATGACGATACGGTAACAGAAAGAAATTCTGTGGCGGCGCCTTTTGCGGGAGCCACGACATTGCTGGATGCCATTGGCAATACACCGCTGGTGGAGTTGACACGGTTGCGTCCTGCCCACGGAGCGCGGGTGTTTGCCAAGTTGGAAGGAAACAATCCGGGCGGTTCGGTCAAGGATCGTACAGCGTACTGGATGATCAAAAAGGCCGAGGAACAAGGGCTTCTGGAGTCGGGGCGCATCATTCTGGAGCCGACTTCCGGGAATACCGGCATCGGACTGGCGATGGTGGCGGCCTGCAAGGGCTACCGTCTGAAACTGACCCTGCCGGAGTGCGTCAGCGTGGAGCGTCGCCAGGTGCTTTTGGCCTATGGCGCGGAACTGGTTTTGACTCCGGCCCGTGAACGTACCGACGGTGCCATCCGGGCCGCGCACCGTCTTCTGGAAGAAAATCCCGAACGCTACTACATGCCCAACCAGTTTGCCAATCCCGCCAACTGGCTGAGTCACTACGAATCTACCGCTCCGGAGATCATTCGCCAGACCGGTGGTAAAATTACGGCCTTTGTGGCTGGTCTGGGGACGAGCGGCACCATCATGGGGATCTCCCGGCGGCTGAAGGAGTACAATCCTGCCATTCAGATCATTGCCGCGGAGCCGGTGGAAGGACACGCTATTCAGGGGCTGAAGAACATGAAGGAAGCCATTGTTCCGGCAATTTATGAACCCGAACGGCTTGACCGGATTATGCCGGTGGATGATCGCAGTGCTTTTGCCATGGCCAACCGTCTGGCCCTGGAGGAAGGCATTTTTTCCGGCATGAGCAGCGGCGCGGCGGTGCATGTGGCTCTCCAGGTGGCTGTCGAGTATTCGCCGGATGATGTGGTGGTAACACTGTTGCCGGATCGCGGCGACCGTTATCTTTCCACCAATCTGTTCCGTTCAATCTGCGCGGAATGTCCGCCCTGATGACGGAATCTGTGCCTGCGAGTCGGGAAGAAAAAGGGAAGAAAGGATGCGCTATGCGTCATATGGTGTGCATGTGGGGATGGGGACTGGCGTTGCTGATGGCTTCGGTTGCTTTGGGCAACGCCCAGGAAAAGGCCTCGCCGCAGAATGATATATATAAGGAAACACTGGTGCGGGGCATTCCCTGCGGTGATGCCCTGGCCAAACTGTCGGTACTGGAAAGCTGCAAGGAACTGGAGGCCTTTTTCCAGCATTGGGAGCCGTTGGCCCAGCAGTGCCATCCAGGCGCCATGACGCTTATAGGGCTGAAGTTCTATCCGCATGACAAGACGCGGGACAAGGTGCTGGCCTATTTTGCAAAGGCCGCGTCATTGGGGTTCCCCCAGGCACAGTGGGAACTGGGGCACCAGTATGAGATTGGCAGTTTGCTGCCGAAGGATCTGGTTCAGGCGCATATGTGGTACAGTCTGGCCTTTGCAGGCGGTTATCGGGATGCGGGCAAGAGCCTGAAAAAAATAGAGGGTAGGTTGAGCCAAAAGGAGCTGGAACGTTCGGAGCTCCTGCGTAGTCAATGGCAGCCGTCAAGCTGCACGCCGCCGGCGTTTCCGAGGGAAGAAAAAGAATCCAATTGATTTTTGGCTTTGCGGATTGAAGAAGCTCAAATGCCGGAGGAGAAACGGATATGAAGCAGTTGTGGGCGCCGTGGCGCATGGCCTATATCGGCGGTGAGACTCCCAGGGAAGAGGGATGTGTTTTTTGTGTCGGGGAACAGACCGGACGCGACCGGGAGCGGATGATTCTCAAACGCGGTCGGCATTGCTTTGTGATAATGAACAAGTACCCCTATTCCAATGGGCACCTGCTAATCATTCCCTACCGCCATACCGCCGATCCCGAAGAACTGACGGCGGAAGAACGTCTGGAGCTCTTCGATCTGATGGTTGAGGCGCGCGCGGTGTTGAAAAAGACGATGCATCCCGATGGCTTCAATGTGGGGATCAATCTGGGACGGTGCGGTGGCGCGGGCGTTGCGGAGCATATGCATATCCATATCGTCCCGCGTTGGGACGGCGATACCAATTTCATGCCGGTATTTGCGGATGTCCGGGTCATTCCCCAGCATATCGAGGCGACCTGTGAACTGTTGCGGGAAGCCTTTGCGGCTAAGGAGCGTTAATATGGAGGCGGTGCAGGAGCTGTTTGCCCGGGGCGGTCCCCTGATGTATGCCATTGCGTTCTGTTCGGTTCTCGCGTTGGGGATCTTTTTGGAGCGGCTGTGGGTTTTTTCCGCGCTTCGCCGGGAATGCCGGCAGCTGAGCGATGAAGTCGGCGCGCTGGTGCGGGAGGGACGCACCGATCTGGCCGAGGCTCGGTGCCTTAACGCACGTGGGCCAATAGCCTCGATATTCCTTGCCATTTTACATACGTCCGCTTCTGGGACGGCTTCCATCCGGAATACGCTGGAGGAGGAAGGGGCGCGGCAGGTGCTGTTTGTCAACCGGCACCTGGGCCTGCTCAGCACTATCGCCACGGTTTCTCCGCTTCTTGGCCTGTTGGGTACCGTTTTGGGCATGATTCAGGCCTTCAATGTTATTGCCGCCCGCGGTTCCGGCACACCGGCGACATTGGGGGGCGGCATTTCGCAGGCTTTGCTGACCACGGCGGCGGGTCTTTCGGTCGCGATTCCGGTCATTCTGCTGCACCGTTACCTCTCCAGCCGCGCCGCGCTGGTTCTTTTGGAGATGGAGGAGCGCTCACGGGCCCTGATCCATATGCTGACGAGGCAGTCATGATATTTCCGCGCCCGGTGACGGATGATCCGCGCATCGATCTGACATCCATGGTGGACGTGGTTTTCCTGTTGCTCATCTTTTTCATGATCTCCACAACCTTTGTGGAAACCCCGGGAATTGATGTCAGCCTTCCCCAGTCCTCGACTGGCGCGGTAGAAAAAACGCCGAAAGAGGTACGGGTTTCGGTTACCTCCGACGGCACCATCTACTATCAGGACAAAGCGCTCTCGCTGGTGGATCTGGCGGCAAGCCTGGCCGGATTGCGCGTGAGCGCTCATGAAATGACTTTTTTGCTGATGGCCGACAAGGATGCAAGGCATGGGACAGTAGTGCAGGTCATGGACCTGGCCAGGGAAACAGGCTTTGGCAAGTTGGCCATTGGTACGGAGAGGAAGCGTCTGTGAGCGGGACTGCGCTGATAGGCATCGATTTGGGAGGTACCAACTGCCGTGCGGCTCTGCTCGCGGAGTCGGGGGAAATTTTGCGTTCCAACCGGATCCCGACCCGGGTAGCGGAAGGTCGTGAACAGTTTCTGTCGCGTTTGTTTGAGCTGTGCGACGATCTGCTGTCCTTTGCCGAAAAGGAAAAGCGGCGTGTGCTTGCCGTTGGCATGGGCGCGGCCGGAGTGATTGCCGAAGGCGGGGTGGTGACGGTTTCGCCCAATGTGGCCTGGCTGGACGGTTTTCCCCTGGCGGAAACAATGGCCAAAGGGCTGCGCTTGCCGGTCACCGTGGTCAATGATGCCAATGCGGTTGCATGGGGCGAAGCAAAATTCGGTGCGGGACGCAATTTTGCCTCGTTTTTGACGATTACGCTTGGGACCGGCGTCGGCGGTGGCCTGGTGCTTGAGCGGCGTCTCTGGAAGGGAAGTGACGGAGCGGCGGGCGAGATTGGACACTTTGTTGTGGATCCGGGGGGGCGCCCTTGCAAGTGCGGCAGTCGCGGCTGCCTGGAACGGTACGCGTCGGCAACCGGCATGGTGTGCAGTGTAATCAAACTTTTGGAACAGGGGAAGGCCAGCGTGTTGAAGGTGTTCCCTCCGGAAGAACTGACGGCGTTCGAAATCTCCAGGGCGGCGCGCAGCGGTGACGCGGTGGCGCTTCGGGCCCTGCAGGAAGCGGGAGAGCGGTTGGGACAGGTGCTGGCGAGTGTTGCCAACCTGCTCAATTTGGACGGAGTGGTTATCTGTGGCGGCCCCAGTGCCAGCCTGGATCTGCTGCGTCCCTGGCTGGAAGCGGAGATGCGTTTCCGGACCTTTGCCATACCTTTCAGACGCATGCGGATCGTGCGTGGAGAATTGGGTGATGAGGCGGGCATCGTGGGCGCGGCCTGTCTGGCTTGCGATGCGGTGCTGCAGTAAATGCAAAAACATAAATGATGGGAAATGGAACATAAAAGGAGAAGTGGTTATGAAGATTGGTATTTTGACGGGTGGCGGCGACTGTCCGGGATTGAACGCGGTGATTCGCGGCGCGGTGAAGGCCGCGGACCGGCGTGGTTGGGAAGTGTTTGGCATTAACGACGGTTTTGACGGGCTGATAGGGGAACCTCGCTGCGAGTTGCTGACGCTGCGGCGGGTTGGCGATATTTTGGCGCGCGGCGGTACCATTTTGGGAACGAGCAACCGCGGCAATCCATTCTCCTTTCCGGTAAAACGGGACGGCAAAGTCGAGTTGATGGATGTCTCCGAGCAGGTGGTGGCCAATTGCCGGCGCCTGGGACTTGATGCGCTGATCGCGGTTGGGGGCGATGGTACGCTGAAGATTGGCAAACGGCTTATCGAATTGGGTGTTCCGGTGGTTGGGGTCCCCAAAACCATTGACAACGACTTGCGCGGCACCGACGTTACCTTTGGTTATACCACCGCGGTGGAAATTGTGACGGAGGCGCTGGATCGTCTGCAGACGACGGCGGAAAGCCATCATCGGCTCATCGTGGTGGAAGTCATGGGACGCAACGCCGGCTGGATCGCCCTGGAATCGGGCCTCGCCGGTGGTGCCAACGTCATTTTGATACCGGAAATTCCTTTCGATCTGGAGAAGGTCAACGAATTTTTGCGGAAAAGGCGGCAGGACGGACGAGCCTTTTCCATTATGGTGGTTGCGGAAGGTGCGTATCCGCTTTCCGGGACGACAGTGGTGCAGGCTTCCGCTCAGGAAAATTTCGGCATTGAGCGTCTGGGCGGCATCGGCAACGTGGTCGCCCGGCAGATTTCCGAGGCGACCGGCATTGAAAGCCGGGTTGTCGTGCTGGGACATGTGCAGCGCGGCGGTTCTCCCTGCTCTTTTGACCGTATCTTGAGTTCTCGGTTCGGCGTGCATGCGATCCGGCTCATCGAACGCGGCGAGTTTGGCAAGATGGTCGCCCTGAACGGGCGTTCGGTAGTGGCCATTGATATTGATCAGGCGGTAGCCCAGCTCAATCTCGTTGATCCGGAAGGCGATTTGGTGGTCGCAGCCGAGGAGCTGGGTATTTCTTTGGGACGGTAACGTGATTTCGGGCGCAGTGCTTTTCCTCCTGCGCCCGGTTTCTCAAAAAAAGATGCTTTCATAACAGAAGAAGATGGTGGCGCAAGCCCCATCTTTTCTTTGTGAGGGCGGGAGAATATGTACGTGAACAACAAGGGTGTTGTCTTTATCCTGTTTTTTTATTTGCTGTTTTTTGCTGGCTTCACAGCGGTTTGGGGGGCCGGATTCCATATTCATGAACAGAGCGCCAAGGCAATGGGCATGGGGAATGCCTTTACCGGTCTGGCCGATGATCCTTCGGCACTCTTTTACAATCCTGCGGGAATTGCCTTTCAGAAAGGGACGCAGATCAGTCTTGGCTGTACGGCTATCAGCGTGCCGAATACCAGATTCCGGGGAAACACCAAACTGGGCAACAATCAGGCTTCTCCTGCGCTGGGAGTTCCGCTGGAACATGTCAAGGAGAGAGCCAAGCGGGATGTTTTTTTGCCTCCCAACTTCTATGTGGTGCACAGCTTTGAAAATGCGCCGGTGTCGGTGGGGCTGGGGCTGAACGCCATTTATTCATTGTCCAAACGTTGGGAATCCGACAGCGCTTTTCAGGATGAGGTGAAAGACATTTCCATAAAAGCGATGAACCTGCAGCCGACGATTGCCTACCGGATCGACAAGTACCATCTCGCTTTCGCTGTCGGTATTGATTACACCTACGCGACGGTGGGGTTGAAAAAATCGGTGTATGCCGATCGGTATCTGTTTGCCGGTGGATATCCCGGCCAGGCGGCTGAACATCTTGGCGATCTGGAGTATGATGGTGATGCCGACGGCTGGGGCTATAATTTCGGAGTGCTGTGGAAGCCTCTGGACTGTCTGTCGCTGGGGTTTGCCTACCGGAGCAGGATTGTACTCAAGGCGGATGGCAATGCCGATTTCGACCGGTTTTTCGGCCCCTATGCGGGATTTCATGGCCATGGTGATGTGACCATCAATCTTCCGGATAGCTGGAGCTTCGGCGTCGCCTACCATCCGGCGAAAGCCTGGACTTTGACCTGCGATGTGGAGCGTTATGGCTGGAGTTCCTTCAAGAAACTGGAAGCGAATTTCGATTCCCGGGCGACCATTCCCGATTACTATTCCGAAAAAGATTGGGAGGACAGCTGGGCGTTCAGATTTGGTGTCCAGTACGATGTTTCGGAGCGTTTCAGCGTGCGTGCGGGCTATGCTTACGACCGCACACCAACGCCGGAACGTACCCTGGGTCCGGAGCTCCCCGATGCCGATCGTGATAACTATACCATGGGGTTCAGTTATCGCTACGGACATGTTACCTTTGATATGGCCTATATGCTTGTTATTTTCCGGGATCGTCATGTGGATAACGCTATCCAGACCGGCACTTACGAGAGCAAGGCATATCTGCTGGGGGCCAATTTGACCTATGCTTTCTGAGAATTCTTTCCTGGAACAATCTTTTAGGAGAAAAGGTCTTGACTCCATTTTTTATCTTGGTGTACAAAATTCTACGCAATTGGCGATAGGCACGTAGCTCAGGGGGAGAGCACTACCTTGACACGGTAGGGGTCGGCGGTTCAATTCCGCCCGTGCCTACCAAAGTACACTTCATCAAAGCCCCGTAAGCATCTATGGAAGCTTACGGGGCTTTGTTTTTCTTCTCTTTTCCGATAGAAATCATGGTTTTTGACAGCAGGTGCAGCAGTACTGACCGCATTACGGCCAAAAGCGGTATATTCTCACTATTGTACAAGAGATAAGGTAGATGCTTGTTTCCGACGATGCGGTGGAGCGATCATGGAAAAACATACGCCAAACTACTGGAGAAGTGGTAAGCTTTTGGCACCCGGTTTTACCGGGCTGCTTAACGGCACTGTAGTCTCCGGTCAAGACAGGTGTTTTTGTGCGCAGTTGCGACAGGAATTCCGGCGTACTGCCAGCCTTTCTTGATGCTTCGGGAAAGGGGCCCGCAGAGTGCGGTGAAAAAATATGTGAATTGTGTGATCTTTTTCAAATATGACTGATAATGAAATTAAAAAGAAAGGAATGAGTGCTATGGAAGAACGTACATTTGAAGACAAAGAGTTCAGGAAAACATATTGGCATACATGTTCACATATTATGGCGCAAGCAATAACAAGATTGTATCCTGATGCGAAATTGGCAATTGGACCTGCAATTGATGAAGGATGGTATTACGATATAGATATAGAAGAATCATTTACGAATGATTCGTTAGAAGCAATTGAAAAGGAAATGAAGAATATATGCAAGGAGAGGTTGCAGATTGAAAGGTTCGTTCTGCCCAAAAATGAAGCGATCGAGCTGATGAAGGATCAGCCATATAAATTGGAGCTGATTAATGATATTCCTGACGATGAAGAAATATCTTTTTACAAACAGGGAGAGTTCGTCGATTTATGCGCTGGACCACATTTGAATTCTACTGGATATGTGAAGCACAATGGATTCAAATTGTTGGCAAGCGCAGGAGCATATTGGCGAGGCGATGAAAAAAACAAAATGCTGAAGAGAATATATGGAATTGCATTCCAGAGTAAAGAAGAGCTGGCAGATTTCTTGGAGAAGAGGGAAGAAGCAAGAAAGCGCGATCATAATAAGCTCGGTAGAGAACTGGAATACTTTAGTACTGTTGAATATGTTGGACAGGGGCTACCTATTTTATTGCCCAAAGGAGCAAGAGTTATTCAATTGTTACAGCGTTGGGTTGAAGATGTTGAACAACGTAAGGGTTATCTGCTGACAAAAACACCTCTGCTTGCAAAAAGAGAATTATATAAGATATCTGGCCATTGGGATCATTATTTGAACGGAATGTTTGTGCTGGGTGATCCGTACGATGAGACAAAAGAGTGTTTTGCGCTCAGACCGATGACTTGTCCGTTCCAGTACCAGGCGTATTTGAATAGAGAACGAAGCTATCGTGATTTGCCGATGAGATTTGGCGAGACATCTACGCTATTTAGAAATGAAGACTCCGGCGAGATGCACGGTCTGATTAGGGTCCGTCAATTTACTATATCAGAGGGACATTTGGTGATTAGGCCGGATCAGTTGGAGGATGAATTTAAAGGCTGCGTTGAGCTATGTAAATATTTTTTGGGAACGGTTGGATTGTTGGATAATTGCTCTTTCCGCTTTTCGCAGTGGGATCCTTCCAATACGAAAAAATACGAAGGAACGCCTGAACAATGGGAAATGGCTCAAGCCGCCATGAAGAAAATACTCGATGATCTCGGTTTGTCATACGAAATTGGAATCGGTGAAGCGGCTTTCTATGGACCTAAGTTGGATATTCAATATAAGAATGTATTTGGAAAAGAAGATACTATTGTAACGATCCAAATAGATATGCTTTCAGCTCAGAAATTTGATATGTATTATATTGGTAGTGATGGGCAAAAGAAGTTACCATATATAATCCATAGAACAAGCTTGGGATGTTATGAGAGAACATTGGCGTACTTGATTGAACTATATGCCGGTGCACTTCCAGTATGGATGGCTCCCGAACAAATTAGAATTCTTACAATAACGGATAGAGCCATAGAATATGCACAAAATGTGGCAAAAAAATTGGAAAATAAATATAGAGTGGTCCTGGATAACAGTTCCAATACTCTAAAATATAAGATCAGGAACGCTCAAATGGATAAAATACCATATATGCTTATCCTTGGAGATAAAGATATAGAGGCAAAAACGGTTTCTGTCCGGACAAGAACCGGAGATGACTTGGGAGCTATGCCTTTGGACGAGTTTGATAAAATTATTGAAGATATTGTTCAGAACAAAAAAACAGTTTTAAAATAAAATCCATGAGCCGAGGTAAATACTACCTCGGCTTGTTTTTTTGGGGGGTGTGCTTTACGTATAAAACGGTGCTGAATGGAAATGTTGCCGGGCTGGCCAGCTACCGCTGACTGATTGGCGGTGTACTGGATAGGGATATCGTCCGGGGGAATCGCCTTGAGGTCGTCGGTAACGACGTTTTTTTTAGGTTGATCGGGGACTTAATGGAAAAAAGAGGCTTGACGTATACGGTTAAGAATGCGAAAAGGGCAAGGAGAAAATAAGGGCATTCGGGCTGGTAACTGCAAATTGGCTTGTAATTTATGGCGCTTAGGCAAAAAGTTTTGCAGAGCAGAGGGCCATGGCGCGTTCTGTAGCTCCGGGATGAGATATCAAAGTGAAGGCTGCGCTTGACAGAAGCGGGCAGTGTGCTATAATTCAGCGCTTTTCGAGTGCTTTGAACCCATCTGTGTGGGGAAAAGGGCAGGCAGCATAACGGTGCGGAGACGTGATGGTGTGCATTTGCCATCAACGAGTGTCTCTGCATTTTGTACTTTGATACATGAGGAGTGCGAAGCGCACAAACAGGCGGCTGGTCGGTGCTTGGCGCTTTTTAAGTATGTTTTTCAGGAGGTGACGTCATAGCTAAACAGGAAGTCAGAGTCAACGAAGCGATTCACGCCAGAGAAGTTCGTGTTGTGGATGAGGAAGGCGGAATCTTAGGAGTACTGAGTGTACCGGAAGCGTTGCGCGCAGCCCAGGAACGGGGCCTTGATCTGGTGGAGGTTTCGCCGGCATCGGTTCCGCCGGTTTGCCGGATCATGGATTACGGCAAGTACAAGTATCAGGCCAACAAGCGTGCGGTGGAGGCCAAGAAAAAAGCCGCCCGTATAGATATCAAGGAAGTCAAACTGCGGCCAAAGACAGAAGAGCATGATCTTCTGTTCAAGGAAAAAAATGCGCGGCGTTTTCTGGAAGACGGAGACAAAGTCAAGTTGACCATCATGTTCCGGGGACGGGAAGTGACCCATCCGGAATTTGGTACGGTTCTGCTTGAAAAAATAGCGGAAGATCTGAAGGACATCGGTGTGGTGGAAGCCAAACCGGTGATGGCGGGCAAGACCATGTCGATGGTTCTTGCGCCGACCAAGACGGCAGGCAAGCAGGGGGCGTCCGGAACACAGCCTCCCAAATCATAAAAAGTCAGGAGAGAAACGATATGCCAAAAATCAAGACCAATCGTGCGGCAGCGAAACGGTTCAGAAAAACCGGCACGGGCAAAATCAAATGCAACCATGCTTTTGCGAAACATATTGCGACGCCCAAAACGACCAAGACCAAACGGCATTTGCGTCAGGGCGCCATCGTCCACAAGACCAATGCCAAGAGCATTGGCCGTCTGATTCTCTATAAATAAACATTTATAAAGCGAGAATATCCGGAACATGAACTAAGGGGAATTTCTCCCCCTTTAGATCGTGAAATACCGTAAAAACGAAGAGAGAAAGGGTAATTGGTATGCCAAGAGCAAAACGCGGATTTAAAGCAAGACGGAGAAGAAACAAGATATTTAAAATGGCCAAAGGTTTCCGTGGCGGACGGGGCAAGCTGTTCCGGAGCGCGACGGAGGCGGTGGATCGCGCTCTCAAATATGCATTTCGTGATCGCCGGGTGAAAAAGCGGGATTTCAGGGCCTTGTGGATCGTTCGCATCAATGCGGCGGCACGGCAGAATGGTTTGACCTATGGCAAGCTGATTCACGGTATGAAAGTCGCCGGTATTGACCTGGATCGGAAGGTGCTTGCGGAAATGGCCGTTGCGGATCCGGCGGGATTCTCCGGCATTGTCGAGCAGGTCAAGGCCAAGCTTCAGTAACACTGTTTTGGAAGAGATGAAAGAGGTGGATTTCAACGCACCTCTTTTTTTATAAAATTATGAAATAATGGAAGCTTTCAGCTTCCATTATTTGTTTGATGTGGGAAAAAGCATGAAACAACAACTGGAAGAAATCTTGAATCAGGCGCGCGCCCAGGTTGGCGAAGCAGATACCGAGCGTTCCCTGGGGGAATTGAAGGCGCAAATTCTGGGGCGCAAGGGAAGCATAACCGCTTTGATGAAAACCCTGGCGGGCTGTTCTCCGGAAGAACGTCCCCTTATGGGCAAACTGATCAACGATGCCAAGACCGCCCTGGAAGAGCTTTTCGAGGCACGTGCCCAGGAAGTGCGGGCGCTGGATGTGAAACGCCGTCTTGAGGCGGAACGTCTTGATGTGACGCTGCCCGGGCGTCGTGGCCTTGTGCGGGGCAGTTTGCATCCGATTACCTTGGTGCGGGAAGAGGTGGTGAAGATCTTTTCCTCGTTGGGCTTTGGAATAGCGGAAGGACCGGAAATTGAGAACGACTATTACAATTTTGAGGCGTTGAACATGCCCAAAAACCATCCTGCCCGGGATATGCAGGATACGTTTTACATCTCCGGTGACGTGGTGCTGCGTACCCACACATCTCCGGTGCAGGTGCGCACCATGCTGAAGCAGCGTCCGCCTGTCAGGGTTATCGTTCCAGGCACGGTTTACCGCAGAGATTCGGATCTGACGCACAGCCCCATGTTCCATCAGGTGGAGGGCCTGCTGGTGGATCGCCATGTGACGTTCGCCGATCTGAAAGGAACGTTGAAGATCTTTCTGGAGAGATTTTTCAACAGCAATATTTCCATCCGTTTCCGGCCTTCCTTCTTCCCCTTCACGGAACCGAGCGCGGAGGTGGATATCTCCTGCGTCATCTGCGGAGGCAAGGGCTGCCGGGTCTGCAAGGATTCCGGATGGCTGGAAATCCTGGGGTGCGGCATGGTGGATCCCGCCGTGTACGGCGCGGTAGACTATGACGCCTCGGAAGTGACCGGTTTCGCCTTTGGCATGGGCCTGGAGCGGCTGTGCATGCTGAAAAACGGCATTGGTGATTTACGGCTTTTCTTTGATAACGATATCCGTTTCTTGCGGCAGTTCGCCTGAGAAGGGTGATTGAAAAGCCAACCGGTTGGAGGTGCCTCCATTCGCAAAGATTGGGGTGTGCGGAATCTTCATTGAAAAATATGGGTATAACAGATGAATGTAACGTGGAACTGGTTAAAGGATTTTGTTGACTGCTCCGCTTTTTCCCCGGAAGAAGTGGCGCGCCGTCTGACCATGGCCGGCCTGGAAGTTGAGGGCCTGCACAAAACGGGCGCGGGGCTTGATTCGGTTGTCGTTGCCCTTCTGGAATCGGTGGAAGCGCATCCTAATGCCGAACGCCTGACCCTGTGCCGGGCCACAACCGGCAGCGAGGAGTTTCAGGTCGTCTGCGGCGCCACCAACCACAGGACTGGCGACAAGGTAGCCCTGGCGCTGGTGGGCACTGCGCTTCCCGGAGATGTGAAGATCAAGAAGAGCAAGATCCGTGGCATAGAGTCGCAGGGAATGTTCTGCTCGGAGAAGGAACTGGGTCTTGCGGAGGCCTCGGAGGGCATCATTATTCTTCCGGCCGATGCGCCACTGGGAAAGCCGGTCTTTGAGGTTCTGGGACTGAAGGACGCCTGCTTCGAAATAGGACTGACGCCCAATCGTGCGGATTGCCTGAGTGTTTTGGGGGTGGCCAGGGAAGTGGCCGCGTTGACCGGCATGCCTCTGCAGGTTGCTCCTCCCACCGTTGTTGTGGGAAGTGGGCCTCATCCCCAGCTGGTCACCGTGGAAGAGCCGCAGCGTTGCCCGCGTTATGCGGCGCGCCTGATCCACAATGTGCAGATTGGCCCGTCGCCGGCCTGGATGGCGCGGCGTCTGGAGGCGGTGGGCATACGCTCCATCAACAATGTGGTGGATGTAACCAACTACGTGCTGATGGAACTGGGACAGCCGCTGCATGCCTTTGATTTCAACATTCTGCGTGAAAAACGCATCGTTGTGAAGAATGCGACGCCTGGTGAGCGCTTTGTGACGCTGGACGGCAAGGAACATGTTCTGGATGGCGAGGACCTGGTCATTTGCGATGGATGCGGTCCGGTGGCACTGGCGGGCGTGATGGGCGGCGAGAACAGCGAGATTCAGGCTGATACCCATGATGTTCTGATCGAAAGCGCCTATTTCGATCCTGCGACGATACGGCGTACCAGCAAACGGCTCGGCATGCATACCGAAGCCTCCCACCGTTTCGAGCGGGGTACCGATATCGAAATAGTACCTGTGGCGCTGGAACGGGCGGTGCAGCTTATCTGTGAACTTTCCGGCGGTGTTCCGGCGGAAGGCCACGTTGATGTGTGCGCGCCGCACTGTCTGGAACGACCGGTTGTTGAAATTTCCGCCAGGAATGCCAGCACGCTTCTGGGCATCGATATTTCCCGCGAACGTATCCGCGAGCTGTTGGAATCCATCAAGCTGAAGGTTCAGGATGGAGCGGAAGATCGCCTGCAGGTGACGGTGCCTTCGTTCCGCCATGATCTGGAGCGGGAAGTCGATTTGATAGAGGAAGTGGCTCGTCTGCATGGGTATGAGCACATTCCGGCGAAGCTTTCCTCGTGGAGTGCCGATTCCTGCACCGTGCCCGAATTTTATGAGAGGATTACCGCGCTTCGTTATGCTTTGGTGGCGGATGGTTTTGCGGAAACGATAAACTATTCTTTTGTCGCGCCGGCGGTTTGGGACAAGATGTTGCTGGATGCCGCTGATCCCCGCCGGAATACCGTGACTCTGCTGAATCCGCTGACCGAGGAACAGTCGGTGATGCGGACGATGTTGGCGCCCAGCATGCTGGAAACCGTGGCGCGGAATCTGGCCCGTGGCGCGCAGGCGCTGAGATTGTTCGAACTGCGTCCGGTTTTTGCGCCCCACGCTGCCAGCGATCGGGAACATCCGGCTCTGGAGCGGCCGGCCCTGTGTCTGGCGATGTGTGGGCGGCGTGAACCGGAAGGCTGGGCTCAGTCTGCCGTGATGGCCGATTTTTATGATCTGAAAGGTGTTGTGGAAAATCTGCTGGAGGCGCAGGGAATCGCTCGGGTGGATTTCGTTCCGGAAACGGCGGATCCTTTTTGGCATCCAGGCAAATCCTGCCTTGTAAAGTCTGGAAACACCGTTCTGGGCGCTTTTGGCGAGATTCATCCGGAAGTGGCCGAAAATTTTGAAATGCATGTTCCCATTTTATTGTGCGAGCTTGATCTGCAGGCTTTTTTCCGGGCTCCGGTCGTAACGCGCAAGTTCTGCCAGCTTTCGCGTTACCCCAATATTCAGCGCGATACCGCGTTTCTTGTTGATCAGAATATTTCCGCAAAAAAGGTTCTGGATACGGTGCGTGGAGTGAAGATTCCGGTTTTGGAAGAAATCGTTCTGTTTGATCTGTACTGTGGTCAAGGTATTCCCGAGGGTAAAAAGAGCATGGCGGTTCGGGTGCGGTACCGTTCGGGGGAAAAGACACTGACGGATGATGAGGTGAGTGCGCTGCATCAGAAGATTGTGGATGCTTTGATTCGCGTGTGCGGTGCGGTGGTGCGTTAATGGAAATGAGTCTTTTGAAGAGCTTAAGTGCATATTGTTGCGTGATGACGAGGGGGAGGCTTCTATGACCAAGGCGGATATTGTTGATCAGGTTTATGTAAAGACCGGGCTTTCCAAAAAGGAGTCCGCCGATATCGTGGAAAAGGTTTTTGAACTGGTGAAGGAGACCGTAGCCAAGGGAGAAAAAATCAAGATCGCCGGTTTTGGGAATTTTGTGGTCAAGGAAAAATCGACGCGTCGGGGGCGCAATCCTCAGACCGGAGAGGAGATTGAAATTTCTTCCCGGCGTATTTTGACGTTCAAGCCCAGCCAGATTTTAAAATCGGCCATCAACCGGCAGGATGGGTAGCTTCGGAGGTTCGTAAAACGGAATAAGAAACAAAGGAGATGGCGCGGAAAGAAAAGTTTGGAACGCTTTTTCTTGGATGAGTGAAGGTCTGGCTGTGAAAGATTTTTTGAAAGAACGGCGCCGGATGGTCGAGGAGCAGTTGAGAGCCCGCGGCATCGGCGATGAACGGGTTCTGGAAGCCATGCTGGCGGTTCCGCGCCATATGTTTGTCGAAGAGGCCTTGCGCAGCCAGGCCTATAACGATTTTCCTTTGCCGATCGGCGAAGGACAGACCATTTCCCAGCCCTACAGTGTCGCCCTTATGACGGAAGCCTTGCAGCTGCAGGGGGAGGAAACGGTGCTGGAAATTGGCACGGGCTCCGGATATCAGAGTGCTGTGCTGTCGCGATTGGCAAAACAGGTGTTTACGGTGGAACGCTTTCCCCGTTTGGCCCGCAAAGCCCGGATGGTGTTCGATGCATGCGCCTATACGAACATCATGATGCGTGTGGGGGATGGCAGTGTTGGATGGGAGGAAAAGGCGCCGTTTGAGGCGATTATGGTAACTGCCGGTGCACCGGTGATCATTGAATCGCTCAAACAGCAGCTGGTGCCGGGAGGACGCTTGGTCATGCCGGTGGGGTCGTGCCGGCAGCAGATGCTCAAGCGGGTTGTCCGTGAGGGAATAACCCGCTTTCACGAAGAAAATCTGGGCGCCTGTCATTTTGTGCCGCTGGTCGGCCACTATGGCTGGCGGGAAACGTCGGCGCGCTCATGCTGAAACGTCTGTACGACTGGATATTGCATTGGGCCTCCACACCCTATGGAGTACCGGCGCTGTTTGCCATGTCCTTCGCCGAGTCGTCCTTTTTCCCGGTTCCGCCGGATGTGTTGTTGATGGCGCTGGCTTTGGGCCGCCCCAAACGTTCTTTGTACTACGCTTTTATCTGTTCCATCGCTTCGGTTTTGGGCGGAGTGTTGGGCTATTTTATCGGAGCCACACTCTGGGATATGGTTTCGGCGTATTTTTTTTCCTATATCCCCGGTTTTACCCCGGAGCGCTTTGGTGCTGTTCAGGCGCTGTTTGAGAAGTACAATTTCTGGATAGTGTTTTTCGCCGGTTTTACGCCAATCCCCTACAAGGTGTTCACAATTGGCGCCGGTGTGTTTCACATTGCCTTTGCGCCATTTTTTGCGGCTTCTCTTGTTGGCCGGAGTTTGCGTTTTTTTGCCGTCGGTGGTTTGATATACTGTTTTGGCGCGCCGGTCCGGAGCTTTATTGACCGTTATCTGAACTGGCTGGCCTGGGCCCTGATGATTCTGCTGCTGGCCGGTTTCTGGCTGATAAAGGTTGTGATGTAGGGCAGGGTGGCGTAAAAGGTTTTTTGAAAAAGCAAAGAATATTTTCTCATCGTTTTTGGGCCCCGTAGCTCAGGCGGATAGAGCGACCGCCTCCTAAGCGGTAGGCCGCGCGTTCGAGTCGCGCCGGGGCCGCCAGATGTCACGGCAATGCCACCATGCTTGTATGGTGGCATTTTCTTATGAATCGTTCCTTGAGATGTGCCTGGCAGTTTTTCCAATTTCTCTTCTTTGAAGGAAAGGAAACCGCTTTGTCCACGCCCACATTCATTCTGGGAATTTCGGGTTTATATCACGATAGTGCTGCGGCTCTTCTGCGCGATGGTCGTCTTGTCGCCGCGGCTCAGGAAGAGCGTTTTACCCGCAAAAAGCACGATGCCGCCATGCCGGTTCATGCTATCGCCTCTTGTCTGCGCGAAGCCGGCATTGATGCCTCCCAGCTTTCCTACGTGGCTTTCTACGAGAAACCGCTGCAAAAATTTGATCGGCTCATAGAGACCGAACTGGCTTTTGCCCCGAGGGGCTTCCGGCAGTTTTTGAGGGCGGTTCCCAGGTGGATCAAGGAAAGGCTGCACATCACCCGAGAACTGAACCGTGCGCTTGGCACGCCGTTTGCGGGCAAGTACATCTTCCCGGAGCATCACGAATCGCACGCTGCCAGCGCTTTTTTCCCCTCGCCCTTCGACGAGGCGGCCATTGTTACGCTGGACGGCGTTGGAGAGTGGACCACCACCAGTATTGGTGTAGGACAGGGTAATACCCTCAAGTTGCTCTACGAGTTGCGTTTTCCACACTCGCTGGGGCTGCTCTATTCGGCCTTTACCTATTTCACCGGTTTTAAGGTCAACTCTGGCGAATATGAACTGATGGAGTTGGCGCCCTATGGTCAACCCGTCTATCGCGGCAAAATCCTGAAACATCTGATCGATATCAAGGAAGACGGATCGTTTCGGCTCAACATGGAGTATTTCGCCTACTGTTATTC
>JAILGY010000225.1:0-5028 GCA_024696325.1 bacterium
GCCCGTTTTCCAGCTTGACAATCGCCTGATCTTTCCAGATCCGCGCCATGCCCGTTCGGACGGTCTGCTGGCCGTCGGCGGTGATCTCTGCGCGGCACGTCTGCTGCTGGCCTATTCCATGGGCATCTTCCCCTGGTACAACGAGGCGCCCATTCTCTGGTGGTCGCCATCGCAGCGCTGTGTGCTGGAACCAGAGCGTCTGATCATCTCCCGCAAACTGGCGCAAACCGCCCGCAACCGTTTCACGGTCACCGTTGATCGCTGCTTTGGCGAGGTCATTCACGCCTGCGCGGTCACGCCCCGCAAACGCACGACGGACTCCAGCGAACCGGGCACGTGGATCGGAGCGGATATGGAACGCGCCTACACCGGCCTGTTCGAACGCGGCTACGCTCATTCCGTGGAGTGCTGGCGCGACGGGCAGCTGGCCGGCGGTCTCTATGGCATCCTACTCGGACGCTGCTTTTGCGGCGAATCCATGTTTCACCGCGCAAGCGACGCCTCCAAGGTGGCACTGGTGCATCTGGCCGCCTTCCTGCAAAAAAGCGGAGGCGGCCTCATCGACTGCCAGATTTCCAATCCGCATCTCGCCTCGCTGGGCGCGCACGATATTTCCCGCGGCGACTATCTCCGGCGCCTGCGCGCCCTGGGCGTCATTCCCGGTGTGGTGCAAAAGCCCGTGCCGCTCTGTATGGCCTGATACACACGGAAAGCCCCGCCCCGAAACTCCTTCTCCAAACAGCAAGAAACGGCTTTGCCTTTTTCTGCATTTCCATTATGGTAAGGTTTTTACTTTTGGGGGAATTTTCCGGCCGCCTTTCCCGGCTGAAAAAACCTCCAAACGAATGTGCGTTTTTCCCGAAAGGATATTCATGGGCTGGAAAGAGAGCTTCAAGTACAAGATCCTCAGACTTTACTCCAAAATGCTCCATGAAAAGGCATCTCCGGAGTTTATCGCCCGCGGCTGGGCAATCGGCGTGTTCTACGGCTGCATACTGCCGTTTGGCGTCCAGCTGCTCTTTTCCATTCCCACTGCCATCCTCCTGCGCGCCAGCAAGTTTGGCGCGGTAACCGGCACCTTCATAAGCAACCACTTTACCATCTTTATCATCTACCCGCTCCAGTGCTACCTCGGAGCCCGGATCATAAGCAAGCCGATCTCCTACGGAGGGATCAAGATAGCGTTGCGCAAGGTCATCATGGAGCAAAGCTATGAGGCTTTCTCCGCCCTCAGTTCGGATCTGTGCCTCGCCTTTCTGATCGGCGGTGCCATCTTCGCCATGTTTCTGACGCCTATCACCTACACCCTTGTTCTGCAGCTGGTCACCCGTCACCGCAACAAGCAGGGCGGCAACAAAACTGCCAAAGCCGAGGCCCTGCCGCCAGAAACCTGAGTCTGCTAAGAAACTTCCCTGCAATAATCAGCCGCAAAAAGAAATTTTCCCAAGCATCCGCTTTTTTGGTATCCTTCCTTGCCCATTGCGGCACTTCAGGCAGGAAAAGTTTTTCCTTTTTTGCAAAGACAAGGGCTTGATCTATGGCTCACAAATTTCCCTTTACACGCTGGCTCACCGAAGATGTTCTGGATCTGGAATACTTTCTCCACGCCGACAAGGAAAGCGGCTGCGACAAGGAAACGCTGAAGCAGCGTGATCGGAGCATCTTTGGCAAGATACAGGCAAATTTTGCGGGGAAAGGTGATCTGGCCGCCGAAAATACGCCGGAGGCACGCCGCTATCTGATTAAAAACTGGCTGGAAGCCCGCAGAGGAAAACCGGGCGACAAGCAGTTGCCCGGCGAACTTTTCCACAGCACGCTGACCATCCTCAAATGGGCCATTTCGATTCTTGGCGCCCTTTCCGGTATGGGGCTTGCGCTCTCTCTGCTACAGTACAATGGAAAAGAACCCATCAACATTGCCTATTACATTGGACTGCTTATCGTCCTGCAGTTTGTCATCTTCATCCTGCTACTCACCTTTGGCATGTGGCGCAAGCTGTCGGCGAGATTTTTCACGTCGCTGTGGTGGGATCACCTGAGCAGGCTGCTGCTTACTCTGAAACCGGAGGCCCACAAGGCAGCGAAACATACGTCTTCCGAACTGCGCGAGCAGATGTACGCCCTCTGCGGCCAACTGAGAATTCACCAGACGATCTACGGCAACCTGTTTTTGCTGATGCTCTCCCCCATAACCCTGCTTTTCGGACTGTTTTTTAACATTGCCGCACTGGTGGTCACTCTTGTCAAACTCTTTTTCACCGATCTCGCCTTCGGCTGGCAGAGCACCCTGCTCAGTCCTGACCAAGTTCACCGGGTAGCCGAAATTATCGCCCTTCCCTGGTCATGGATGAAAGGGATCGGCCTGCCCACACTGGAACAGGTCGAAAACAGCCATATCATCCTGAAAGACGGCGTCTTTCACCTGCAGACCCCCGATCTGACATCATGGGCATCCTTCCTCTGTCTGGGCCTGCTTTTCTATGGTGTGCTGCCGCGGATTCTGATATGGCTTCTCTCCCTCTGGAAACAGCGCCGCGCCCTGGCCCGTCTCGACTTCTCCCACGCCTCCTGCCGGAAACTGCTCAGCCGGATGCGCATTCCTCAGGACGATCCCCATCCGCGGACCGGAACACCCGGGGAGGAAAACGAGACAGAAACCAACGCGCAGATCAAAACCAGCGAACAGACCACTCCGGCGGATGTTAAAGGTGACATGCCATCTCCGGAAAAGGAAAACGGCGAAGAGGCGGTCGTCCTGCTGGAAGAGGATTTGGCGGCAGACGTTTCCCCTGCTTCCATCCAGGCACGGAGCCGGCATCTGTTCCAGCTGGAAATCAAGGAAATATTGAAGATCGGAGGCAGCCTTAAACGTGAACGCGAATCGCTCGAACAGCTCCAACAGCGGCAGTGGCACTCCAATGGCGCGGTTTTGCTGATCCTTTCCGCCTGGCAGCCTCCCATTGAGGAAAAGCTGGCCCTGTTGCGGAAACTGCGCAGCCTCCTGCCGGAGCATGGCCGTATCATCCTGTATCTGCTCGGCAAGCCCCAGCCCGACAACATTTTCACGCCGCCCAAACCGACAGATTACGACATTTGGAACCAACGGGTTATGGCTCTGGGAGACCCGTGGCTGGAAATCATGGCCTGCAACTGAAAACATAAGTCCTGCGCATTTGGGGGAGCATCCCCCTTCTCCGGCTTCCCTTCCGTCATGAAAAGGGGTGACACAAGGAAGCTGGTCATGAAATGGACTTAAAGCGAGTCAAAACACGCTGGAAGGATATACATGATGGATCAACCACTTCGTTTCGCCATTGTCGGCACGCCCAACGTGGGCAAATCGTCCATTATCTCGACGCTGGCCGAAGACGATAAAGTACCGATCAGCCCGATTCCCGGAGAAACCACGACCTGCCACACCTATCCCATTACCATTGGCGACGGCCAGACGATCATCGAATTTATCGACACGCCCGGTTTTCAGAATCCGCGCGGCACGCTGGACTGGCTGGAAGAGCACAGCGATAAGGAAGCCATCAGCTTCTTCCGCGCCGAGCACAGCGAGCTGGACGCCTTCCGTCATGACAACGAATTGCTGCGCCCGATTGCGGAAGGTGCCGGCGTTATTTACGTCGTGGACGGTTCCTGCCCGATAAGCGGCGACAACCGGGCGGAGATGGAGATTCTGCGGCTCTCCGGGGTGCCTCGACTCGCCATCATCAACATGAAAGAGGATAACCGCCAGTATCTGGCAAGCTGGAAGATGGAATTCAGCCGCCATTTCAACATCGTCTGGGAATTCAACGCCCACCGGGCCTGCTTTGCCGAACGCATCGCGTTGCTGGAAGCGTTGAAAGGGATCAAGCAGGAATGGCAACCGGCCATTGAACAGGCGGTCAGTGCCATTCGTGCCGACTGGGAAAAAAGGCTTCACTACACCAGCGAGATCATCTGCTCCCTGCTGGAAAAGGCATTGAGCTACCACGATGTCATTGACTGCGACGAGAACAATCAGAAGAAAAAGGAAAAGGAACTCCAGAATCGTTTTTGCGGAAAGGTGGTGGAAATAGAGCACGACTTTCACGAGCAGATCCGCAGCCTGTTCAAGCACAATATCTTCAACTACCAGCCGCCTCCAGATTCCGCTCTGCGGCGCAAGCTGTTCAGCAAGGAAGTCTGGCAGGTGCTGGGTTTAAACCGCACCCAGCTCTCAATAGCGGCCGCGGCATTGGGCGCCGGAGTTGGAGTCGGGCTGGACGCACTTTGCTCCGGTCTTAGCTTCGGCATTTTCACCACCGGCATGGCCGCAGCCGGCGCGGCTTCCGCCTACTTCTATGGTGACGACTTCGCTCGCCTGCTCCGCCCTTCCGGGCACTGGCGGCTGTTGTGGCCGCATACCGGCCGCACCCAGCTCCAAATCGGGCCTCTTTACGATCTGCAGTTTTTCTTCGTCCTTCTGGACCGCGTGCTGATCTTTTTGCCCTATGTCATCAACTGGGCACATGGCCGTCGTGAACCGCCTCCTTCCAACATACCGCCCGCCACTCCAGAAGGATACGCCGCGCGGTGGCCGGAAGAATGGCGCAAGCATGCCATCAATTACTTTAAGGCACTGAAAAGTCGCAAAGAAAAAGAACCGGTTGACGGGGAAGCACTCCAGGGATTTCAAAGTGTACTGATGGAAGTACTCAACAAGATCTCGAATGCCCAGGAGGATGACATTTTCGCTTCCTTCGAGCCACAGGCGCAGCAGGATACGCCCGCACCCGAAACCGAAAGCAACTGATTCTTTGCCCCTCGCACGCCCTCACGAAAAAACCGTGATGCACGTCTTGTGCTCACGGTTTTTCTTCTTTCCATCATCTGCGAGAAAATTCACGAGCCCGTTCCCTGGGCGCGCAACTGCCCGCAGGCGGCCAGAATGTCCGCCCCCTTGGAAGCACGCCGCACCGCCACCAAGCCACGGTCGAGCAATGAAGTCTGAAAGGCCTCAATGCGTGCCTCTTCCGGACGGCGAAACGGGCTTCC
>JAILGY010000011.1:0-4193 GCA_024696325.1 bacterium
GCCTGCCGTCTTCCCCCATCCCCACCCCTTCCCCCCTTACAAGGAGGGAAGGGAGCACATAAAAGTCTTCAGGTATTCCGCACCACTGCCACGGCCTGCACCGGGCATATCTCCCGGCAGGCGCCGCAGCGTACGCAACGCGTGCGATCGATACGATGAGGCAAAGAAGGCCCGCCGCTGATACAGCCCGCCGGGCAGACCCCCGCACAGCGTCCGCACCCCACACAGTCCGGCGTAATGGCAAAGGCACAGAGCGCACGGCAGCGTCCAGCCCGGCAGAACTTTTCATGCACATGCTCACGGTATTCGTCGGCAAAAAAACGCAGCGTGGAAAGCACCGGATTGGGCGCCGTCTGCCCCAGCCCGCAGAGGCTTGCAGAACGGATCTGCCCGGCCAGTTCCTCCAGAAGCGTCAGATCCGCCTCACATCCCTGCCCTTCGCAGATGCGGGTAAGGATCTCACGCATCCGTACCGTGCCTATCCGGCAGAAAGTACATTTGCCGCACGATTCCGAACAGGCAAAATCCAGGAAGTACCGCGCCACATCCACCATGCAGGAGGTGTCATCCAGAACCACCATTCCGCCAGAGCCCATAATGGCGCCGGTCGCACGCAACTCGTCATAGTCAATGCGGGTGTGGAAAAGCTCTTTCGGCAGGCAGCCGCCCGATGGCCCGCCCAGCTGCACCGCCTTGATCCGGTGACGACCTTTGGCACCACCGCCCAGCTCCGAGAGGATCTCCTCAAGAGTGATTCCCATCGGCACTTCCACCAGGCCACCGTGACGGATGCTGCCCGCCAGCGCAAACACCTTGGTGCCGGGAGAACCTTTCGTGCCGCAGGCGGCAAACGCCGACGCATCATGGCGGAGAATCCACGGCACGTTGGCAAAGGTTTCCACGTTGTTGATGAGCGTCGGGCAGCCGAACAGCCCGCTTTGCGCCGGAAAGGGCGGCCGGGGACGAGGCATGCCGCGCCGGCCTTCCAGCGAAGCAATCAAAGCGGTTTCCTCGCCGCAAACAAAGGCGCCCGCCCCTTCACGGATCTGGATATCGCAGCGCACAAGTGCCTCCATGCCCGGCGGTCCCCAAAAACCGTAATCTTTCCCCTGCTCAATGGCCTTGCGCAGACGTTGCAGAGCCAGCGGGTATTCGGCGCGGCAGTAGATGATCGCCTCCTGGGCGCCGGTCGCAAAGGCGGCGATGGCGATTCCCTCCAGCACCGCATGCGGATCGCTTTCCAGCACCGCGCGATCCATAAAGGCGCCGGGGTCCCCCTCGTCGGCATTGCAGATGACATACTTGCGCTCACCCTTTGCGGCACGCACCATCCGCCACTTGGCCCCGGTGGGGAAGCCACCGCCCCCGCGTCCACGCAAACCGGAATGCTCGATAACCTCGATCACCCTGCATGGATCGCCGGCCTCCACAACCATCCTCAGGGCCAGGTAGCCCTCGTGGGCCAGGGCATCCTCAATATCTTCGGGATCGATATGGCCGCAACGTTCCAGCACCACCCGCCGCTGGCCGCCAACAAGCGCAGCCTCATCGGCAAGCCACTCGGCAACCGGCTTTCCACCCACAATATCCTCATCGAAAATGCGCTGCACCCGCTCGATTGTCACTTCGGTGTAGAGCCGCTCTAAGCCTTTGTCGTCGCGCAGGCGCAGCTGCGGTTCGCAGTAACAGAGCCCCAGGCAGCCAGTGGGCAACAGCCGGAATTCTCCTTCTTCCTGCCGTTCTTCCAGCCACTTCCAGACCTGGCCCGAACCGGCCGCAACGTTGCAGGAACTCATGCCCAGCCAGACGGTTTTCACGAAACCTCCAAATCCCGCGCCAACTTAAGGGCGCGCGCGCGGTTGAGCCGGCCATGCACCTCGTCGTTGATCGTCGCCACCGGCGCCAACGAGCAACACCCCAGACAGGCCACCTTTTCCAGCGTATATTTCCCATCCGGCGAAGTCGCGCCACAGGAGACGCCCAAACCTTCTTCCAGCGCCTTTGTCACCTCGTCCGCCCCGGCCACATGGCAGGCGGTGCCGTGACAGACCCGCACCACGGTTTCGCCGCGCGGCTCCAGCCGGAACTGCGAGTAGAAAGTAGCCACGCCGTAGAGCTGCGTCTCTGTCATATCGCTGACCGAGGCGATATAGGCCAACACTTTGGGCGGCACATGGCGAAACAGCCGCTGAACCTCCTGCAAGACCGGCACTGCCCGATCCGCGCTCCGCCCCAGACGATCCAGAATGGCGTCAACCGCGGAAAAATCCGGAGTTTCCCGCTCCATCCAGTTTTCTCCCTTCTCCATCAAATTTAAAGAAGGCCCGCGTCTGCCAACGACACCGGGCCTTCCCGTCAAAATAACTTGTACATCAAAAAGAACGTTTTGTGGGCCTTTTTTCGTCACAGACGTTCAACGGGGCATCTCTTCCCCCGAAACAACTTCTTTCCAGCCCTTCAGGCAACCCTGCAGCGAGGCCAGCACGGCACCGGCCAGCCGCAGGATGCAGTACCCCGGCAACGTGGCCCGCAGTCCGGAAGAATGGCGTGCCACCAGCGCAATGCCTGCCAATGTCAGCAACAGCGCCAGCAGAAAGGCCTCCCAGAGAGCCATCGTCCCGCCGGGCAGGAAAAGCAGCAGCAAGGGCACCAGCAGCAGCGCCAGCAGTACGCCGCCCGTCCATCCCAACAGCTGATGGGAAACAAACTTGAAGAAGAGCCAGCCGTTCTTCACGGTCGGGATGCCGACCTTCGCACCAAGCGAGCGGATACCTTCGGCCACCGAGCGCACCTGCTTTTCATGGAGAGCCGCTTCCGTCATCCCGCACAGCGCCAGGGCCTCCTTCTCAAAGGTCACCAGCTGTTTTTGCCCGGCCAAAGCGACTGTCAGGGCCAGATCCTCGCGGGCCGCATGCCGCGGCGGCCGGACATAGGATTCACGGCGCACGGCATAGAGCGCACGGCAGAAGCCCACCATGCCGCCGCAACGGCTCTCCAGTTCCGGGACAAGATTGTCCACACCGCAACTGGAACAACGCCAGTTGAAGGAATCGTTGTACAGCTTCAGCTTCCCGGCTACCGCGCCCACCCGGGGATCGGCAAAGTGCCGCACCAGTTTGCGCAGCGCGCCCGCATCCAGAAAGGTCCCCACATCGGAAAACACCACGATGTCGCTGTCGAGCGACTCCACGGTTTCACCCAGCATCTGGAGCCGGCCATGCCGGTCGCGTTCGGCCCGGAGCAGGATCTTCTGCCCGAATTCGCCGGCAATCGCTTCGGTGGCGTCGGTGGAGCCATCGGAAAGCACCAGTATTTTCAGGGCGCCCTCGGGATAGTCCAGCTTCAGCGTATTTTCCAGCTTGGCGCGGATAAAGGCTTCGGCGTTGTGGGCATAGATCAGCAGCGACACCGTGGGAAAGAAGTTGGCATCCCCTTGCCGCAGCTGCCGAAACAGCAGGGAAAGCCCCCCCAGCAGCAGAGGATAAGCGACGATCCGCCAGGCAAGCAGCCCGGTCAGCACCAGGGCCAGCACATGCAGCAGACCGTGCCCCATCCCCAACCAGAACACCCAGCGAAACACCGCTGCAGCCAGCAGCACCGCAAGCGCCGCCATCCACCAGCAGCGCCGCCGGGAACCCGTGCAGCGGAACGAAGAACCGCAGCTACGGAACAGCACTCCTTTCAGTGCTGCTACCCGGCGCAGCCCCGCATAAAAGGGATAGTTCAGCAGCGCACAGGGGGATGCGCCCCACCGCCAGCACCCACAGAAGGCACCAAGTGCCCACAGCAGATAGAAACCCAGGAAAGCGCAGAACAACGGCCCAAATGGGCTGCTGCGATCCGCGAACAGGAGGAGAAGAAAATGCGCCGGAATCAGAAACGCATCCAGCCAGCCGATCACCTGCCGGCGCAAAAAACGCAGGGCAAATCCGCCCACCCTCAAGGGATTGGCGACCCGTCCAACGTACAGCAGACCGTCCAGACAATCCCGGGCCTGCCGTACAGCATTCTGAAGCAGCTGGGCGGAATTCCTGGCCACAGGCGCGGCATAGCGCGCCTCCGACTCCTGCACACCGCGAAAACCGCAGGCCACAACCGCAAGCGGCGTCACAATCGCGTTGCGTTCCCCGGTTTTCAGCGGATCATACAAGAAACGGCGCAGGCCCCACAGTGCATCATCGCCGCCCACCACC
>JAILGY010000016.1:0-9170 GCA_024696325.1 bacterium
CCAGCCATGAGGAGTGGCTGGACGACTGCATCGCGGACACCGAAAACCTCAACGAACAGACCCGCCAGTACAACGCCAAGCTGGCACAGGATATCAAGGCGCTGGACAAGGAGTCCAATGCTCTTGTAGCACAGTACAAAAAGAACGCCGCCACCCGTGACCAGATGCGTGCAGAGCGCAAAAAAGTCCAGGCACTGCAGAAAGATTCCGAAAAGAATATTGCCAACCTGCAGAAAGACGTGCAGAAGCGACGCCAGGCATCCGCCGAGGCCAAGGCTCATGGCAATACGAGCCATGCGCAAAAGATGGACGCCGAAATTGCCAAGCTGGACAAGCAAATCAAGGACATGAAAGCCTACAACAAACGCCTGGCCAACATTTCCGTGCGCCTGGACGTATAACCTTGCCATGCCGATAAGGAGTCCACTATGAAAAAGCTGCTCACCATTTCCGCCCTTTGCGGCACGCTGCTTCTCTCCGGATGCCTGGGGGCAAACACCGGCGACCCGCGCCAGGGCGGGCTTTTTGGCTACAGCCCCAAAAACTATGAACAGCGCATCCAGGACCGCGAAGCCAGGTACGAGGAGGTAAAGGCGGAAAACGCCCAGCTGCAGGAAGAATCGGCCTCCCTGGAAAAGCGGAAAAATCAGAAGCAGGCCAGCGTGGCGGCGCAGAAAAGGGATCTGAACCAGGTCAATGCCGACATCAAGTCGCTCAAGGACAATATACGCCGTGAGCAGGCCGCGCCGACAGCCGCCACAGGCAAAAACAAGGCGAAGAAAACTGCAAAAGTCTCGGCCGCCACAGGCGAAAGCGAGGCACAGAAGGCCGCAAAGATCCGTCGTATGCAGGAGGAACTGAAGCGTCTTGAAGCCGAAGCCGACGCCCTGAGCCGTATGTAGGCGCCCACGCTCCGAGTGCCGCCATGCTTTCACGTCGATCCTTTCTCGGACTTGTGCCCCCCGCCGCACTGTTGTGCGTGGCGTGGCCGGGAATATCGTTCGGTACCACGCCGGCGAAATTTTCGCCCGCAAGGGAAATGGAAGACATCATCCGCAAATGGTCTTTCTTTGCGGATGAAGACTGGGATGCAACCCTTCTGCATGAGGCTTTCCGGCAGGGAGATCCCGACGGCGTAACAAAGTGTCTGCGTGATTTCGACACTTACGCTTCCTATACCAGTGCCCAGGAACTCTCCATAATGAAAAACCTTGCGGTGGATTATCCTGCGGGAGTGGGCATGGACATCTTTGAAGACCGTCAAAAACGCGTGCGCTGCGTTCCCAACCCGGGTTCTCCGGCCGAAACCGCGGGCATCCGGTACAGAGACATTCTCAAGGGCGTTGACGGGCGATCCGTACGCGGCATGGCATTGAGCGACATTGCGCGGGACATACGCGGGGCAGACGGCTCCACTGTTGTTCTTGCCGTACACGGCGAAGACGGCCCCATGCGCACCGTCGTTGTGAAACGTGCGCTTGCCCTTTACCCAACAGTGGCAAGGATCCGTATCTCTCCGGCAGTTCTGCGCATATTCCGCTTTTCCAGGCAGACACCACAAGAGCTGACATCCTGCCTGGAAAATCTGCCGGAGGACGAAGGCTGCGTTATCGACTTGCGTGGAAACACGGGCGGGAACATGGAGGCGGGCGTGGCATGCGCGAAGTTGTTCCTGCCCAAAGGCGAAACGGTTCTGCGTCTGGAAAGCCGGAAATCGATCCAAAACTCTGTTGCCACGGAAAATGGAAAGTGGGCCGACCTGCCGATTTCTCTTGTCCAGGACCAGTTCACCGCCAGCGCCGCGGAACTGTTTATCGCCGCGCTGACATCCGCGGGTCGTGCCTGCTCCCACGGGAGCCGAAGCGCGGGCAAGGCCTGCGTACAAAACCTTTTTACCCTGTCCGATGGCAGCGTTCTCAAGCTGACCACGGAAAAAATGCTCTACCCTGAGCGCGACGACGACTGGGAAGACGTGGGAATCCCCCCCTCTCCAGCGGAAGATTCAAGCCCGAAAGGAGCTCTCTATGAACCATAAACTCTGTCTCTCACTATCCGTGGCTGCCCTGCTCTGCATGGCGCAGCCCCAAATTAGCCCGGCAGCCGTCTACGAAGTGAACGCCACAGGAAAAACCGAAGCCGCTGCCGAGGGAAACAGCCGCATGAATGCCCTGCGCCAGTGTCTGAATGGCATGCTCACGCCAGAGCAGGCCAAAGAGCACGCGATGGATCTGCGCCCTCTTTTCCGCAAGCTCAACAGCCTTACTTCCGTGGAAGTCTTGGAAAGTGGCCAGCAGAATAATCTCGTTACCCTTCGCGCCAACGTCACTGTAGATGAAGAGGCGCTGCGTGCCGAGCTTAAAGCCATCCCCGCTCTTGCCGCTCTCGTTCAGGATCCGGAGCAGCAGATCCTGCCAACGCCCGATATCCAGCAGCCCGTGCCGGGAGGAGGAGAAATCGCCCAGAACAACGGCAGCACTCCCCCTGCGCCTGACGTCCCCTCCGGGGATACAAGTGTGGAAAATGCTATTGCCAATGCCCTGGCCGCTGCTCATGCCAAGGCAGAGAAGGTGACCTTTTCTGCCGAAGAACAATCGCTGGTTATCACAGGCTTGGAATATACCGGTCCCCAGGGAAATATCCAGCACAAGGGACGCATTGAGCAGATCCGGCTTGAGGGCTTTGATGAAAAGGCGCTTCAGGAATCTGGCGATGAACCGGGTGAACTGCCCAAGCTGGCGGAAAAAGCCGTCATTTCCGGCTGGACCGATTTCTCCGAGGAAAACGGCGATAAAATGGTCCTGAGCATGGAAACCTCTACTGTGCAGGGCTGGTATCAACGGCTGGGCACACTGTTGAAAAGCGCGTCCCAGGAAGATAAGGGCGTTTTTTTCTCGGAACTTGTAAATTACCGTCTGGACGGCGCCCAAGCTGAAAACCTCACCATCAGGCTTGAGCCCTCCAAACCAGATTCCCTCCCCGTAAACATTACCGTCAAGTCCCTGGAAGAACCGGGCGGTGTTCCCGCCCCGGGAACAGACGGCCAGCCACGGAAAGCGAACCAGGTAATGAGCGGCATTGCCTTCGCATCGGGCAAGGCATCGGGAACACTGGATAAAATTACCCTTTCCGGAGTGATTATCCCTCAACCTGCCCAAATGGCCGCACTGTGGAAGAAAATTTCCGATACGGGCAAAAAAGCTGATCCCGAAACCGCATTGAAGATGCTTGCGGACATCTACGGTGGAAATCCGCCCTTTTCCCTTGTTTCGTTCGAGAATCTGAAGGTTGAGACAACCGAAAATGGCGATCTTGCCACGCTTGACAACCTGTCGCTGGCGATGGATGGTTCCGACGATGGCGCATACAAACTGGATTTTTCCATTAATGCGCTGCGTCTGACGCCAAGCGCCATGGGCAAGTTCAAGGAAATGGCCATGCGCCATGCACCAGAAGGCGTGGTGCTTGACATGCGAGTAAACGGCAGTTCGGCAGAAACCGGAAGTAACGCCAATGCTTCCATCAAGCTGCGCGAGTTTGGTTCGTTGGAATTTGGCTGGACAGTCAAGGGCGACGGTCTGGCACTACTGAAGCAGTTGCCGTCGTTGGCCAAGGATTCCGCAGGGTTAAACAAGCTGCTTTCGGACAACGTGACCAGCACGAAGCTGGTTTACGAAGATTCCGGACTGCTTCCGCTGATGGCGAACCTGGCTCTTGGATGCAACGATGCCATTGGCCTCGACGGTATGAACCTTGCCTTGCGGTACGACAAGGATCAGGAACTGAAGGCGAATTTCGTTACGAAGGGACTGCGTGTGGGGCTTGAACTCCTGGAGCAGTACCGGGCCGAGATCGCCCGCTTTGCCCCCGACGGCATCATCGCCGACGTTTCCCTGGATCATGCGATCACAAAAGAAGGATACACCGGCAATTCAAGCCTGGTTGCGCGCGGGCTGGGCAAACTGGATACAAATCTTGCCTTGCGGGGAGATATCCTTGCCTTCCTGGCAAAGACAGTGGAAGGCAATAAATCCGACGAACTGATGCAAATGCTCTCCCAGATTAAACTTGCGTCAACGAGTTCCGCGTATGAGGATTCGGGTCTTGCCGCCATGCTTTTGGGCATTTTCGCCAAACAGTCCAAGACGGAGCCCGCAAACCTGCTTCCTGCGCTGACGGCTCAGGCCGAGTCATGGGCTTCGTCAGGCAACGCCTTCTATGCAAAACTTGGCGGCATGTTCAAGGAGCAGTTGGCAAACCCGGGGACCATGTCCGTCAAGCTTGCGCCGGGCACCGATATCGATGTGATGACGTTCGGCATGATGGCTGCGGGAAGCCCCGACAAGCTGCCTCTGGAATTCTCTTCAGAACCTGGAAGCAAAAGCATGGAAGAGTATTTGAAAAAGTAGTTGCCGGTCCAGCAGAAACCGCGGTCCGCAACCATACCCACAGAGGATGCGGAAAATGAACGAAAAAGGCAAAAAGAAGAGCAAAGGAAGTGGCGAATATACCACCGGGATGGCGTTCGGATGCCTTGTCGATATTGTGCTCATCGTGTGTTACTTTTTTGCGCTGCAGGAAGATACGATGGTCAGCACGCTCGCCTATGCGGTCATTCTGGCAGTGCCGGCGCTGATCATCCGCTGGCTGCTGCATCGCGAGGGCATGTTGGGCGGATGGCTGGGGCGCCTGATTGGCCCGGCATTTATGATTGCAGCAATGCTTTTGGCAATTTACAAGCCCATACAGACCGACAAACCGGATGGCGAAACGGGGCCAGTAACGCCACGCGACATCGCCGAAAAGGTGGCGCCCAAAATTGTGGATACGCTTTCGGACAAGAAGAACGAGAAAGGCGGCAATAAAGCATCTTCCAAACAGGGGGCCCAAGAACCGCCGCCTGGAGTCAAGTACGTGCCCGCCGATCCGGACAAGGTTCCAACTGTTGAAGAGGCCATTGCCGAGTTGAACTCGCTCATCGGCCTGAAAGATGTCAAAGCCGAAGTCGAGAAGTTCACCAAGCTCGTGCAGGTGACACGGGAACGGCAGGCGGCGGGCCTCAAGGTCGCGCCCATCTCCTACCACATGGTCTTCACCGGCAACCCCGGTACGGGCAAGACCACGGTCGCGCGTATCATGGCCAAGATCTACCGTGCGCTCGGCATCGTGAAGAGCGGTCACCTCGTGGAAACCGACCGCAGCGGACTCATTGGGGAATATGTCGGCCAAACAGCGGTCAAGACCAGCAAGGTGATTGACTTTGCGCTCGACGGCGTGCTCTTCATCGACGAAGCCTACGCCATCACCGAGGGCGACGGCAAACAGGGCTACGGCTCGGAGTGCATCGCCACGCTCCTCAAGCGGATGGAAGATGATCGCGATCGGCTGGTCGTTATCGTCGCGGGCTATACGGACGAGATGAAACATTTTATCGACGCCAACCCCGGCCTGCAGAGCCGCTTCAACCGCTACATCCACTTTCCCGACTACACGGCGGAGGAACTGGCGGCGATTTTCCGCATGAACGCGAAAAAGAACCAGTATGTCCTCTCGCCCGAAGTCGAAAGCTGGCTTGATCCCGCTATGCGGCTGTGGACAAAGGACCGGGACCGCAAGTTTGGCAACGGCCGTTATGTGCGCAACCTTTTCGAAAAGGCGGTCGAGCGCCAGGCCATGCGCGTCGCGGAAATCCAGAATCCGACCAAAGAACAGCTCATGACTTTAACGATGGAAGACCTCGGCGACCTCGGCTCGTCCGTCAAGCAGGGAGGACAGCAGTGGACCATGCAGCCGCCGCCGGGAGTCAAGTACATCCCCGCCGATCCGGACAAGGTCCCGACGGTCGAAGAGGCCCTTGCCGAGCTGAACTCGCTTATCGGCCTGAAAGAGGTGAAAGCCGAAGTTAATAAGTTCGTCAGCCTCGTGCAGGTGGCGAAGCAACGGCAGGCGGCAGGGTACAAGGTCGCGCCCATCTCCTACCACATGGTCTTTACCGGCAATCCCGGTACGGGCAAGACCACGGTCGCCCGTATCATGGCCAAGATCTACCGCGCACTCGGCATTGTGAAGAATGGGCACCTTGTGGAAACCGATCGCGGCGGACTCATTGGGGAATATGTCGGCCAAACGGCGGTCAAGACCGGCAAGGTGATTGACTTTGCGCGCGACGGCATACTCTTCATCGACGAAGCCTACGCCATTACCGAGAGCCAGCTCAAGGGAGACTATGGCTCGGAGTGCATCGCCACACTCCTCAAGCGGATGGAAGACGATCGCGATCGGCTGGTCGTTATCGTCGCGGGCTATACGGACGAGATGAAACATTTTATCGACGCCAACCCCGGCCTGCAGAGCCGTTTCAACCGCTACATCCACTTCCCCGACTATACGGCAAAAGAACTTGCGGCGATCTTCCGCATGAATGCGAAGAAGAGCCAGTACGTTCTCTCCCCCGATGTCGAACGCTGGCTTGAGCCTGCGATACATCTCTGGACAAAGGACCGGGGCCGCAAGTTTGGCAATGGCCGTTATGTGCGCAACCTCTTTGAAAAGGCGGTCGAGCGCCAGGCTGCACGCGTCTCGCAGATCCCGAATCCGACCAACGAGCAGCTTATAACCATAACCATGAAAGACGTCGGCATCAAACTGAAGAATCCCGATGCCTCGGCGGAGGACTAAGGACAAGGAAAGTTGACCAGCCACATGCGCCAAGCGGTGGCTGGTCTTTTTGTTTGAAACAAAGGGAAATATCATGGAAATTATCTTTCAGAGAAGAAGCGTGCGGCATTTTCAGGACCGGCCTGTGGAGCCGGAGAAAGTTGAACAGATTCTGCGGGCCGCCATGGCCGCGCCCTCCTCGTTCAACCAGCAGCCCTGGGAATTTTTCGTGGTTGGCAACCGGGAGAAACTGGAAGCGCTCTCTCAAATCAGCCCCTACGCGGGGCCGGCCGCGAGGGCACCCCTGGCCATCGTGGTGGCCTGCCGGCTGGAGGACTGCCGTTTCCAGGGGGGAGCTCCGCTCGATCTGGCAGCCTGCGTGGAAAACATGTGGCTGGAAACCGTCGCCCAGGGACTGGGCGGCGTATGGCTGGGCGTCGCGCCGCGTCCCGAACGCATGAGCAAGGTGGCAGAAATCCTGCCCCTGCCCGAAGAGCTCAGCGCTTTTGCCGTTTTCCCGCTGGGCTATCCCGCAGAGGACGAGGCGCACCGGGAACGGGAAACGCGCTTCAAACCGGAGCGTGTGCATTATATTGACTAGCTGGTTTCCCATATAAAAACAGGGCCTTCGGGCCATTGGCAAAGGAAGAGCCATTGAAGATCTATTTCGACATGGATGGTGTCCTGGCCGACTTTGAAAGCGGCGTACGGGAACTATGCGGCATGGAGCCTCAAAAACAGGGGCGGCAAACTCCGGAGCAGGACGACCTGATGTTTGCGGCCATGAGAGAGGTCGGCCACTTCTACGGCAAGCTCAGACCTTTTCCCGAGGCAGTGGCTCTCCTGCACGAAATTCTGGCAACTCTCGGTCCGGAGCATGTGGCCATCCTGACCGGCGTGCCCAAACCGGGGCGCAACATTCCGGAGGCTTCCGAAGACAAGAAGGAATGGATACGACGCCACGTTGCCTTATCCCTGGAGGTCAACACGGTGCTGCGCCGGGACAAGATCCGCTTTGCCGGTTCAAGAGATCATATTCTCATTGACGATTACAGCGCCAATATCAACGCCTGGGAAAAGGCGGGCGGCACGGGCATTTGCCATATATCGGCCGAAACGACGCGAAACCGGCTAATCGAGCTGGGCATTCTGAAAAAACGCTAAGGGGAAAATGCCATGACCTATCTGAGCGAGCTTTTCGCCTGTCTCTTCGCTGGTTCCGCCGAAAGCTGCCGCAAGGCCGCGCTTTCGGGCGATGTCGCGGCCCAGTACCGGATGGGCCGGATGCACGAGATGGGCTTGAAGGTACCTCACGACGAAGAGGAGGCGGCCCGCTGGTATCAGCGCGCGGCCAAGCGGGGACATGCAATGGCCCAGTACCGTCTGGGCCGGATGTACGCCAGCGGCCGGGGTGTCCTGCCCCGCGATCCCCAACAGGCGGCCATGTGGCTGCGGCTTGCGTCGGAGCAGTGCGTGTCCGGGGCAAGACGGGCCTATCTGCGCATCCTGAAGGACACAACCAGACAAGCATCGCGGCAGAAAGTGGAAACGCAGCATGACAACCGCCTGGCGGCACCTGTGGAGACATCTTCGTCGTCCTCCCCCACCCCGACGAAACGTCCTCCCATACGGCGAAGTACCTCCTTTCTCCTTGCCCTTTTCGTGATTCTTCTGTCGATGGTCCTTCAAATCGGCAACGAATTCCTCGTTTCCAAACGCGACGACCGCTCCGGAAAACCTTCAGGCACCACCGCCCGCCCCACGCTGAAAGAGTCAAAAACACCGCCGCAGGCAAAACGCGGTATTTCCCCGGGGCAGCTGAAAGCGCTTATTCTTCTGGCCAAACAGGGCAATGTGGAAGCCCAATGGCGTCTGGGCCGCCTATACGGGAGCAAGGAGGGTTTGCTGCAAAACGACGAAAAGGCGGTATTCTGGTACAACAAGGCGGCGCAAAAAGGCTATGCCCCGGCCCAGTACAGCCTGGGCTGGATGTACGAGCACGGCCGGGGCGTCGCGCAGAACGGAGAGCAGGCGCTGTTCTGGTATCGCAAAGCCGCGGAACAGGGCCTCCAGAAAGCCCGGGACAAAATTGACGCACTTCAGAAAAACAGTCCATGAAACGACGCCTGCTGAATGAAGACCAGATCTACGCCATCCTGGAGACGGTGGGGGAAATTCCTTACGGAAAAGTGGCCACCTATGGGCAGATAGCCCGGCTCACCGGCAGGGAGCGCCATGCGCGGCTGGTTGGCCTGATTCTAAGCAGGGCCGAACGATACGGCGAGTACCCCTGCCATCGGGTGGTCAATCACGCGGGCCGGCTGGCTCCGCATTTCCCCGGGCAGCGGCGCCTGCTTCTTGAAGAAGGCGTCCCGTTCAGGGCAAACGGCTGCGTTGACATGCGGCGCTGCCAGTGGGACTGCCACCCAGGTTAAAGGAAAGGACATCCAATTATGGAATACACGCAGCACTACGACTCGCCGCTGGGCGGCATCACGTTCGCCAGTGACGGCGAA
>JAILGY010000041.1:0-10763 GCA_024696325.1 bacterium
AGCAGCAGGTTGAATATCAGCATACGCATTTCATAAGAACCTTTCGGCAAATCCGGGAAAAAGATGTTTCAAATTCTTGAATTTCTTTCCAGATTGCGCAATATCATACTTCGGAACCCGGTTTTGCCAAAGGGCATATCAATCGTTTTCCAAATTTCCTGTTTCCTCTTGAAAGAAAAGAGCACGCATTGAAAGAACATATTGACCTGTCTGCGTCCACAGTTCTTGTCACCGGAGCCGCCGGTTTCATTGGCGCCTATCTGGCGCTGAAACTGCTTGATATGGGAACGCCCATCCATCTGATCGGCATCGATAACCTGAACAGCTACTACGATGTCGCCCTGAAGGAGTACCGCCTGGAGCGCATTGCCGCGCGGGCGCGGGAGCAATCGTCCACGGGCGCAAGCTGGACCTTTCACAGGGGCAGCATCGCCAATGCCGCTTTTATACGTGACATCTTCGAGCGCTGCCAGCCGGACATTGTGGTCAATCTGGCGGCCCAGGCGGGAGTTCGCTACTCCATAGACCATCCGGATACCTACATCGAGTCAAATATCGTGGGCTTCTACCAGATTCTGGAGGCCTGCCGGCATTCCCGCGACGAAGGCCGTCCCGGCGTGCGGCATCTGGTCTACGCCTCCAGCTCCTCCGTCTACGGTGTCGATCACAAGATTCCCTACTCGGTCAACGATCCGGTGGACCGTCCGGTAAGCCTCTACGCCGCCACCAAAAAATCCGACGAATTGCTGGCGCACGCCTATGCCAAGCTCTATGACATTCCCTGCACGGGACTGCGCTTTTTCACCGTGTACGGTCCGGCCGGCCGGCCGGACATGGCCTACTTCAGCTTTACCGACCGTCTGCGGAAAGGCCAAAACATCCGGATCTTCAACTATGGCAACTGCCTGCGCGACTTCACCTACATCGACGACATCACGGAAGGGATTGCCCGGGTGCTGCAGGCTCCTCCCGCAAGCGCGACCGGCGAAGACGGCCTGCCCATTCCTCCGTACAGCCTCTACAACATCGGCAACAACCGACCGGAAAATCTGCTGAACTTTGTGGATATCCTCCAGCAGGAGCTGGTGCAGGCCGGAGTTTTGCCCAAAGATTTTGACTGGAAAGCGCATCTGGAACTGGTCGCCATGCAGCCCGCCGACGTGCCGGTCACCTGCGCCGACATTTCCGAGCTGGAACGGGACTTTGCCTTCAAACCCCACACCACGCTGAGGGACGGACTGCGCCGCTTTGCCGAGTGGTATAGGGAGTATTACCGCCTCTAACCCCCAGTGAGAGGTCTTTAAAGCCTTCCCCCGTGGGGAAGGTGGCCCGTAGGGCCAGAAGAGGTAAGAGGCAACATTCCGACCTCTCCCGGCGCTTTGCGCCACTGCATTTTCCTTAGGGCATCGGGCTTTGCCCCATGCCATTGGAAAGGCCTCCCAAGGAGAAGGCACACCCCTTCAGCCTCGCTTACGCTCGGCAGCTCCCCCCAGAGGGGGGCGCCAAGTCCCTGCTTGCCCTTTTGTTTCTACTTGCCGATGACGACCCGATCGCGCACAAAGTCCTCTATCTGCCTTGAAGCGCTTTTCACACCACTTCCCAGAAAGGCTTCGGCTTTCAGCACATTGGCCTTTGCAGCCAGCTCACGCGCGTCACGCTCGCAGTTCTGCATGCCGCCGCTCCCGTGAGTAAAAAACGGGATAAGCGTCTTGCCGCTTAAGTCATGGGTGGCAAGGAAAGTGGCTACAGGCGGCGCGATCGTCCCCCACCAGTTGGGCGAACCGACGAAGATCACCTCGTACTGTTCCATATGGACAACACTGTTTTTCAGTGGCGGCTGAAACTTCTTCCGAGTCTCCTCCCGGGCCTGATTGACGCAGTCGTTGTAGTTTTCCGGATAGGCAGTTTCCGGCACTATTTCGAACAGCGTGCCGCCGGTTAGCCTCTGGATCTGCAGAGCGACCTCTTTGGTATTGCCACTCCAGGAGTAGTAGGCAATAAGCGTCTTTGCGGGATCGATCACGGGTTTATCCTGTGCGGCCATGCCCGGTGCGGAAAAAAGAGCGCAAACCAGTGCAAACGCCAGTATTTTGTTCATAGGAAACCTCCTTGTTATTACTGCAATTTTTCTATCATCAGTGCCTTGACGGCCTGGCTGTCCGCCTGCATCACCGTGTAGCGTTCCGGGCGATCCTCAATACCCGCAAGCTGCGCCGGACGCGGAGGATCGAAGCCGACCGCATTGTGGACGGCCCTGGCGAACTTGGCGGGATGCGCCGTCGAAAGGCAGATCAGCGGCGAGTCATCGTTCCTCAGTTTCAGACCGGCAGCCACGCCGACCGCGGTATGGGGATCGAGCAAGTAACCGGTCTTTTGGTGAAAATCGCGGATGGTGGCGGTGATTTCCGGCTGGCTGACCGAATGCGAGGAGAAATCTTTGGCCACAAGACGCTGCTCTTCCGCGGAAAAGCTCAGCACATGCGTCTTTTTGAAGGTCTCCATGGCGCCGCGCGTTTTCTGCGCATCCTGCCCGTAGAGCAGATAGAGATAGCGCTCGAAGTTGCTGGCCACCTGGATGTCCATCGAGGGGGCGATGGTTTCCACCACCTGCCCGGTGGAATAGTCACCGGAGCATACAAAACGGGTCAGAATGTTGTTTTCGTTGGTGGCGATGATCAGGGGCCGCACCGGCAAGCCCATGCGGCGCGCCAACAGTCCCGCGAACACATCCCCAAAGTTGCCCGTCGGAACCGCAAAGGTTGCATCTTCCCGGCCGGTGGCCTTCCACACCCGTCCCCAGGCATAGAAGTAGTAGACGATCTGCGCCGCCAAACGCGCCCAGTTGATGGAGTTGATGGAGGCCAGCGAAAAACGCTCCTTGAACTCCAGATCCTCGAACAGCTCCTTGACGATGCTCTGGCAGGTGTCAAAGGTACCCTCTACCGCCACGTTGAACACGTTGGCGTCCGGCACGGTGGTCATCTGCATCCTCTGCACCGGTGACACGCGGCCATTGGGGTGCAGGATAAAGATGTTGATGTTTTTCCGGCCGCGGACGCCGCAAATGGCGGCACTGCCCGTATCCCCGGAGGTGGCGCCGAGGATGTTCATTCTCGATCCGTTTTTCTCCGTAAGATACTCGAACAGATTCCCCAGAAACTGGAGGGCCAGATCCTTGAAGGCCAGCGTCGGCCCGTGAAACAGCTCCAGAATGTAGAGATCATCCCGCCGCACAACCGGCGTTATCTCCGGATGGTCGAAGCCCGCATAGGCGCGCGTAATCAGTGCGCGCAGGGTTTCCTGAGGAATATCGTCAGCATAGAGCGAAAGAATCTTGAAGGCCAGATCGCTGTAGGAAAGCTGCGCCCAGTCATGCAGTGTTTTCTCCGGAATGACGGGAATGCTTTCCGGCAGCAGCAGGCCACCGTCATCGGCCAATCCCATCAACACCGCATCCTCAAACGAAAGGCCGCTGACACGGCCGCGGGTACTCAAATAACGCATGGAAACTCCTTTTTTAGAAAAAAAAATGGCCGCCAAAGACCTTAAGGTTACGGATCCAGCGGGTGCATTTTGGACTTATATCCCCGTATTCCCTCCACAATGCCTTCCACCACGCCGTTCAGATAGCGGTAATCTTTCAGGAAGTCGGCATCGCCGCTGTTGCTGATGTAGGCCATCTCCACCAGGATGGAGGGCATGTTGGCTCCCAGCAGCACATGAAAGGGCCCCTGTTTGACGCCATTGTTCTCCACCACCTTGCCATAGTGTCTTCTCAGTGCGCCGATCATCCGCTGCTGCACCTGGCTTGCCAGAACACTCGATTCCCGGCTTTTCGAGTGTGCAATGAGATCGTAGAGGATGATCTGCAGATCTCCAACTTCCTTGAGCGTGGTGCCATTCTCCCGGGCAACGACTCTCATCGCGTCGCGGTTCTTGGAAAAGTCCAGAAAGTAGGTCTCCACGCCACGCAGCCTGCTGTTGGTGCTGGAGTTGACATGGACGGAGATGAACAGATCGGCATGAACCTGGTTGGCCTTTTCGGTGCGTTTCTGCAGAGGAATGAACACATCGGTACTCCGTGTCATCACCACTTCGCAGCCCAGGTTTTCCCGTATGGCTGCCGCAAGCCTGCGGGCAACGTTCAGCGTCACGTCCTTCTCCTGCAGTCCGTGGCCCATCGCCCCCGGATCCTTGCCTCCATGGCCGGCGTCTACCACGATGCGGCGCAAGGCACGGTTTCTGCCCGCCGTGGCAGGAACCTGCACGGGAGCTGGTTTGACGCCGCGCGACGAATCACCTTTCTGAACCCGGCCACGCGCGGGCTTTTCCGAGGAAGCGGAGGAACGCCGCCCGCGTACCTGCGGCGGCATGCTCTCCTTTCCGGCGGTAAACGACATCACTATTTGACGGCCGTCCTGGGAAGAGGTGACGCTGTACCCATCGAGCCGATTCAGCTCAACCACGATTCGCGTGACTTTGCCGCGTTTTCCGGTCCGGATCCGCTCAACCATGCCGTTGTTCGCACCAACGACAATCGGCATGTCGGAAGAGGGTGCCGCTTCCACATCCACATAGACCCGGGCGGCAGATTTCGCATTGCCGGGAAGCCGGCTGTAACGAAACGCCGCGCCTTCACTCAGATCCACAAACACCTGCACGACACCGGCAGAAGAAACTGTTCTCACTGTCTTGATCTGCGGTTCGCCCCAGGCAAACGCCACCGCGACCATCAGCCACCACATGGTCAGCAAGGCCAGTCTGATCCGCAGCAGTCTTTGTGCGCACCTCATATTCCGTTTTCCCCCTTGAAAGGCCGTCTCCTCTTTCCTGTTCAGCGGGACAGCCGTTACACCCTGTACCCGCCCCAAAAAGCGACGGGAACACCACCTTTATCCATTACACAAGCTTCTTGAGCCTATCCAGAAAGTTCAAGGCTTCAAGCGGCGTCATCACGCTAATATCCACCTTCTTCAGCATGACGCGCAACTGATCTTCTTCCACCGGCGGACCAAAAAGATCCAGCTGGACGCTTCCCCCTCTTGTTTTGCGGCTTTTCCGTCCTCTTTCCTGCTCCCCTGCCGCCTTCTCCCTGTCCTGAGGCGCCGATTCCAGCTGCTCCAGCACTTCACGGGCGCGCGCAATGACCTCGCCGGGAAGTCCCGCCAGACGCGCCACCTGAATGCCATAGGAATGGCTGGCGCTTCCCGGCACAATCCGCCGCAGAAAGACCACCTGTTCGTTCCACTCCCGCACCGCGATGTTGAAATTTTTGATCCGTGGCAGGGTGTCGGCCAGTTCCGCCAGCTCGTGATAATGCGTGGCGAACAGGGTGCGCGCCGTTTTGCCCGGCGTGTTGTGAAGATACTCCGCCACCGCCCAGGCAATGCTCAAACCGTCGAAGGTGGAGGTGCCCCGCCCGATTTCATCCAGTACCACCAGGCTCTTTGGAGTAGCGTAATGGAGAATATGCGCCGTTTCAATCATTTCCACCATAAAGGTGGACTGCCCGCGCGCCAGATTGTCACTGGCGCCAACCCGGGTGAAGATCCGATCGACCACGCCAATATGCGCCTCGCCTGCCGGCACGAAGGAACCGGCCTGTGCCAGCAATACGATAAGCGCCACTTGCCGCATGTAGGTGGATTTGCCCGCCATGTTGGGGCCGGTGATAAGCAAAATCTGGCTGTCGGAGCCGTTCAGCTCCACATCGTTGGGAACAAAGCGCTCGTCGCTGTTCAGCGCCTCCACCACCGGATGGCGTCCATCGCGAATGGTTATGGCATCGCCGTCATCCACCTGCGGACGGACATAGTCACGTTCCTGCGCAACCTCGGCCAGAGCCGCCAGCACATCAACCGCGGCAAGTGCGGCGGCCGTTTTCTGAAGGCGTTCACCCTGCTCCGCCACCCGGGAGCGCAGATCCTGAAAAATTTCGTACTCCAGCTGGATGATGCGCTCGTCCGCCCGCAGCACCTTCTCCTCGTACTCCTTCAGCGCCGGCGTAATGTAGCGTTCCCCATTGCTGATGGTCTGCTTGCGGTGGAAATCCTCCGGCACCTGCGCGACATAGGACTTGCTCACCTCGATGAAGTAGCCGAAAACCTTGTTGTAACGGATCTTCAGGGTCGGTATGCCAGTCCGTTCCCGTTCCGACTGCTCCAGCCGGCTGATCCAGCCCTTGCCGTCATGGCTCACCGAGCGCAGTTCGTCCAGTTCTGCGTTGACGCCCTCACGCACCAATCCGCCCTCTTTCATGGTCAGGGGCGGCTGTTCCACCAGACATCCGGCAATACTGGAACGCACATCCTCAAGGGGATCGGTCTGCGCGGCAAGTTCCCGCAGAAGCGGCGCATCGCAGCGGGCAAGCAGCGGCACCGCCAGTGCCACCTGGGCCAGCGAATCGCTTAAGGCCACCAGGTCACGGGGACTTGCGCTTCCCATGGCAATACGGCCGTTGAGACGCTCCAGATCGGCAACCGGCGCCAAGGCCTGCCGCAGTTCCCCACGCAGATCGCTTTTTTGAACCAGCTCCTCCACCGCGGCATGGCGTTTGCCGATTTCCCCGACATCACGCAGCGGATAGTTGAGCCAGCGAGCCAGCAAACGCCCTCCCATGGCGGTTTCCGCCCGATCCAGCACCCCCAGGAGTGAACCGCGCCGCTTGCCGCTGGAAGCGGTGGTCAGTTCCAGATTGCGCCTCGTCACCTCGTCCAGCAGCATGAACTCGTCGCTCTGCACGACCCTTGGAGGACGCACATGCGACATGCTGTCGCGCTGGGTATCCAGCAGGTAACGAATCACGCCGCCCGCCGCCCGGACGGCGCGCGGCAAACCGGAACACCCAAAGGAATCCAGCGAGGAGCAGTGGAAAAACTCGCAGAGCGTCTTTCGGGCGGTGTCCAGTTCAAAACACCACTCCGGCAGATGGCTCACCGCCGCATCCGGCCGCAGGGGTTTCATCTGCGCTTCCCAGGCTTCGCCTTCCTCCCCTTCGGGCAGCAGCAGCTCGCCGGGTGCAAGCGACAGCAAGGTGTCCCGCATCCGCTCCCTGTCGCCGAACTCCTCCACCCAGAGTTCACCGGTGGTGATATCCAGCCAGGCCGCCCCAAACAGCTCCCCTTCCGGCACAATCCCCATCAGAAAGTTGTTTTCCCGGGGCTGCACCGCATCCGCATCGCAGTTGAGGCCCGGCGTCACCACCCGGATCACTTCCCGCTGCACCAGTCCCTTGGCATTCTTGGGATCCTCCGTCTGATCGCAGACGGAGACCTTGAAGCCCAGCTCCACCATCTTGTTGATGTAGGTCTGCACGGTATGCACCGGCACGCCACACATCGGCAGCTCGTCGGGCGCGTTGCGGTTGCGCGAGGTCAACGTCAGTCCCAGAGCCTTCGAGGCAACCATGGCATCGTCGGCAAACATCTCGAAAAAGTCGCCCATCCGGAAAAACAGGATGGCGTCGGGATGGCGCGCCTTGGCCTCAAGATACTGGCGCATCATGGGCGTATTGGGAAGCGAAGCGGACAGCTTTTCCTCCTTTTGGGCAAAGAAACTTCATCATGCGGCGATAGAACGCAGCACATAAAAATCCTGAAAAAGCAAAAATATTATACCAGATTTTTGGAAGAACCGCGCGGCAGGAAGAAAAAGCCTCTCCGATAGATTTTCTATAAAACAAAAGTGCCCGAAAAACTGCCCATTGCGCCGTGGCATAAGCCACTTTCACGCCAAGGCAGTTCTTCAGGCGCCTTTTTTCATTCACGAAAATTCCTTTCAGGCCACGGGCGCAAAATCCCTGTCCTCCCGCGCCAGCAGTTCCAGCAGCCCGGCGCGCCCGTCCACCTGATAGTGGCGGTACTCCTCCTGCATGGTCAGCGAGTAGCCGGCAATCCGTTCCGCTTCCCAGTCTCCGCCCTGCTCGCGCTCGGCCTTGCCACGTACCCAGATCCACAGCTTCAGCGCCTCGTCCCGGTACAGAAAACTGATGTCCGCGTCCAGCGCCTCATGGCAGACCGGGCACACCGCTCCGTTGAAATCGCCGGTGGCAAGCGCCAGCTTGACCTTCGGATCATGCTCCACAAAGACATACTCGCACAGATTCACCTCAAAGGCCGCTCCACAGCGGCAGTGTAGCGTGTAGGGAAACAGCAGTGCCATCGCTTGTCCTTTTTATCTGGAGGGAGAAAGACGAAAACTTGCGGGGGAGCGCCCCCCAACGAGCGCTCCCCCATGTTTTGAAACGATTCCAGATCAGGCCTGGGGCTCGATCAGCAGTTTGTTCTTCGAAGCGTACTTCTCGCCGACAAAGCAGCTCTTGGGAATCATCGCGTGTATGCCCAGCGTGTAGTCCACCAGCTGGGTAACCCGCAGATCCACCACCTCGCTGCACAGCGCGTAGGCTTCCACCTCGTCGAGGCCGTAGTAGTCACGCAGGAAGTAGATGGCCTTGCGCGTCGCCATCTTGGACGATTCCAGCAGATTGGTGTGCATGCCCATCGTTATCCAGTGGGTCGGCGTGGACATCATCGGCCAGTCAACCAGTTTCTTCAGATCCTTGCGCACGGTTATCCGCAGCGTGATCGCCTTGAAGGAACCCTCAATCGCGTTGAGGTTGACCTCGCCGTCGCCCTGGGCCAGATGGGAATCGCCGGTGCGCAGCATGCCGCCTTTGAGCTGCACCGGCAGATAGATCACCGTGCCCGCCACCATCTCCTTGTTGTCCATGTTGCCGCCATGCAGTCCGGGCGGAACGTTGCTCCACTTGCCCGGCGCCGCCATGTCCACACCGATGGTGCCGGGGAAAGGCCGCACCGGCACTTCGATGCCCGGCTGGAACTGCATGGTCATCTTTTCGCGGTTGACCTCATACCAGCGGATCTTGCCCTCCGGATAGTCTTCCGCCAGCAGGCCCAGATTCATGAACGAAGTAATGGGGTTCAGGTTGAAGCCGTAGTCCCCGGGATCGATAGCCAGAATCTCCACCTGCAACGTATCGCCGGGCTCCGCCTCCTCGATGTTGATGGGGCCTACCAGCGTGTGATGTCCGGCACCCTTCTGGATCTTTTTGGCGCCGGTCTTCTCGTCGGGATAGGTGTAGACGTCCGGATCCTTGGCAATGGCCTGCTCGTAATACTCCTTCCAGCCCTCGATGGTGACGCCCGGTTTCATCTTGCCCAAAAGATGCATGCCGGTTTCAATATGCACGACCTCGCCGGATTTGATGGTCAGGACCGGCTTCCGGGAGTTGTCCCAGAAACCGGGCGTTCCGGTGTCCTTGTTGAACTCGATGACATGAGCCTTGCCGAAATCTTCCTTCCTCTGCGCCTCGGCAGCCTGGGTACGACCCGGCATGATTGTGCCCAAGGCCAGAGCCGCTCCCGCGATTCCCGCATACTGGAAAAATTCCCGGCGATCCATTCCTCCCCTGTCGTTTCCGTTCTTTTCCATATTTCTCCTCCCTGGAAAAAATATGCGCCCATTTCACCGGCTGTCATCCACGGCGCCCCATACACCGCGGGAACCGGCTTAGTCCCGGTTTTCGGAAGAACCGGCCGACGTTTTTTTCCCCTCGTCGTCCCGGTTGTTTTCCTCCCGCAAACCAGCCTTGAAATTGCGGATGCCTTTCCCCAGCGCTTCGCCCACCTGGGGCAGTTTGCCCGCGCCGAACACGATCAGCACCAAAACCAGAATTATCAGCAGTTCCTGCATTCCGATACCAAACATGACATCCTCCCAGAATGGATAATGATGGATGATAAACGTATTTTACTTACCTGACACTGCGCCGTTTTCAGGAGCGCGGCGCCAGTTCCCGGCCGACTTCCGGCTTTTTGCCAAAGACACGTGCCACCCAGATGCCGGCCTCATACAGCAGGACAAAGGGTACCGCCAGCGCCGTCTGGGAAATGATATCCGGCGGCGTCAGCAAGGCCCCTGTGACAAAGGCCAGAACAATGGCGTACTTGCGCCGGGCCGCCAGCCAGTCGGCGGTGATCAGTCCCATCCGCGCCAGAAAGAAGATCAGCATCGGCAGCTCGAAAAGCATGCCGAAGGCCACCAGCAGATGCAGCGCCAGTCCCAGATAGGAGCCCATGGAAAGCATGGCGTTGATCTGGCCTCCGGATACACCGAAACCGACCAGAAATTTGAACACCACCGGAAAGATCCAGGCGAAACCGAAGTAGGCGCCCACCGCAAAGCACAGACAGCCGCAACAGACAAAGGGCACGGCCAGCCGCTTCTCGTTGCTGTAGAGACCAGGCGCCACAAAACACCAGGCCTGCCACAAGATAACCGGCAGGGCCACCACCAGCCCGGCGCAGGCGGCCAGTTTCAGATAGGTGAAAAACGGTTCGGTGGCACTGATGAAGACCAGCGAACTTCCTTCGGGCAGAGCGGCGCGCACCGGTTTCGAGGCCCACAGGAAAAGGGTATCGGAAAAACCGTAGCAGACGAGAAAACCCGCCGCCCAGGCCACAATGGAAACAATCAGACGGCGGCGCAGTTCCTCCAGATGACTCATAAGCGGCTGAACGGTATCTTCCATTCGGGCACTCCTTGCGTTTTTCAGTCTTCAGGAACTGGCGAATCCGGCGGCTCCCGCCCCTCTTCCGACGCTTTCCGCAGACCCTCCAGATACTGTGCCCATTCCAGCGGCAGCAGATATTTTTTGCGGCTGTTGCAGTCGCGGCAGGCGGGCACGCAGTTGTTCTTCACGCTCAAACCGCCCCGAATGATGGGCACCACGTGATCAAGGGTCA
>JAILGY010000101.1:0-3475 GCA_024696325.1 bacterium
TCTTACCTTGGGAGAGCGCAATCTGCGGGCGGTTCGGGATGGTATGATGGCGGTGGTCAACGAGCGCCGGGGAACCGCCTGGAAAAGCCGGCTGAAATCTGTCTCCATTGCCGGCAAAACCGGATCGGCGCAGGTGGTCAAACAGAGGGAGCGAATCAGCCGCAGTCAGGAGCGGCATATTCCCTACCGGTTCAGGGACCATGCGTTGTATGTGGCTTTTGCGCCGGCGGACAAACCGGAAATAGCGGTGGCGGTGGTGGTGGAGCACGGCATGCATGGCGGCAGTGTGGCAGCCCCTATCTGTCATAACATCATTGGACATTATTTTAATCCCGCTTTGCCGGTGAAAGGTGCCGATAATGAAATCCCTGAGGATGAATATGGCGAAGAGTGATATGCTTCTTTTGACAGTCCCTTTCATATGAAGAAAAACATCCTTGTTTTGGCGGATGGTGATGCCCCATGTTCGATCGCAGGCTTATAACCCATTTTGACTGGTTTTTGCTGTTGATGGTGCTCCTGGTAGCGATTGCCGGTGTCGTCAATATTTACAGCGCCACCCATTCCTGGGGAAACGCAGTGCCTTTCTACCAGCGGCAGATCTGCTGGCTGGGTGGCGGTCTGGTTATAGCGCTGCTTTGCTGCCTGTTCGACTATCGCTGGCTGCGGCGCTGGGCGTGGCCGCTTTACTGCGGCGCCGTGTTGCTGTTGGCCGGGGTTTTTGTTTTTGGCAAGGTGGCGATGGGGGCGCGGCGTTGGATCCATCTTGGTTTTTTCAACCTTCAGCCGAGCGAGATCGTCAAAATTGTGATCATTGTCATTTTGGCGCGTTATTTCAGCAAACGGAGCGCGGAACGTGAGTGTACCCTTGCGGATATGCTCATTTCCGGTATTCTGTTGGCGATTCCCTGCGGCCTGATTCTCAAGCAGCCGGATCTGGGGACATCCATGCTTGTGCTGGCCATTGGAATGAGCATTGTGCTGTTCAATCCCATTCGGTGGCAGGTTTTGGCTCTGATGGGCATCGGAGGGGCTGTAACCATGTGTGTGGGATGGTCATTCCTGCACGACTACCAAAAGTCGCGGATTCACACTTTTCTGAATCCGGAGAGTGATCCCCTGCGATCGGGATATCATATCATTCAGTCCAAGATTGCGGTCGGCGATGGCGGTTTTTGGGGAAGGGGCTTTCTGCAGGGTTCACAGGCACAGCTGTCGTTTTTGCCGGAGCGTCACACCGATTTCGCGTTTTCGGTATTTGCCGAGGAATGGGGATTTATTGGCAGTGCCGCCTTGCTGCTGGCCTATCTGCTGATAGTGTTGTGGGGAATCTTTATTGCGTATCGCGCTCCCGATCTCTTTGGGCGCTATTTGGCAATCGGTGTGACCGCCATGCTGTTCTGGCATATAACCATCAATTTGGGGATGGTTATTGGCCTGTTGCCGGTGGTTGGTGTGCCCTTGCCCTTGTTTTCCTACGGCGGAACCAGCATGATTACCACCATGGTAGGTGTGGGACTGTTGTTGAATGTCAGTATGCGCCGTTTTATTTTTTGAGAGTTGTTCAAGGGAACAAATACTAAAAAAGGGGTCATTATATGTATAACATCTTGATATCGTTTGCTCTTGCTGCGCTGGTCGGCAGCGGTTTGTACTGGGGATACTGGAAGGGTGCTGCCGGATATGCGGGATATGCGACATTGGTGGCATCGGTCGTGTTTGTGGCGGCATTTTTTGTGCTGAGCCGCCTGTTTGTCAAGAAACTCACCGCGATTATGGCGGAGGCCGAACACGAATTGCAGGCCAACCGCACCGATAAGGCCATCAAGGTGTTGGAGAAGGGGCTGCAATATCGCCACTGGCAGTTGTATGTGACGTCGCAGATCCATTCCCAGATAGGCATGATCTATTACATCAAACGCGATTTTGCCCAGGCCTTTGAACATCTGAAAAAAGGAATTTCCCGTAACTGGGCGGCCATGGGGATGCTGGCCATCTGTTATATGAAGCGCAGCAAGCCGAAGGAAATGAAGAAAACCTTCGAAAAGGCGGTGGCGCTGACCAAGAATGAACCGCTGCTCTGGAATCTGTACGCCTTCTGCATGGACAAGATTGGCGAGCACCAGCAGGCTATAGAGATTATGGAGCGGGGTTTGAAGAAGACCAGCAGAGATGAAAAACTGGAAGCGAATTTGAGCGCGTTGCGGGAAGGGCGCCGGATGAAGATGGAGAACTATGGCCCTCTCTGGTATCAGTTCCATCTGGAAAAAACGGGAGAACTGTTCAAGATGCAGGTCCGCTCCATGCAGGGACGCCGCAAAATGGTGCGTAGATAGATATTATGGCCAGTTCCGATTTCAAAGGACGGTTACGTGCCTTGAAGAAAACTTTGCCGGAAAAGTATGAAAAAAAAGCGGAAAAGCGACCATCTTCTCCGGTTGCGGCTCCGCTGTTCGAAGGAAGCTTCGAAGAGGAAATGGCCCGGCTGGCGGTTGTGCGTTTGCCCGGTGAGGAGAGTGATGGGGAGTCTTCCGAATCGCGCGAACAGCCGCTCGCGTCGCGAACGTCGCCACCGCAGAGCGATGCGGAGATGTTTGCCGTCGCGGTTGGTTCTTTTGACAAGGTTTTCCGCGACGATCTGGACTGGGAGGATGAAAGGGAAGCGAAAGGGAAACGCAGCGCCCGGCGCCATCGTTTTCATCCGGATGACGAAATCGATCTTCACGGCTTGACGCGGGCCGAGGCACTGCCCAAGGTTGCGTATTTTCTCGAAAGGTCGGTGTACAACGGCCTGCGGAGCGTGCTGATCATTACGGGTCGGGGCAAAAATTCCGTTGCCGGCGAGGCGGTTTTGCGCAGCGCGGTCATTCATTTCCTCGAAAGGGAGGGGAAAAAGTGGGCCTCTTCCTGGAGCGAGGTTCCTCAACGCCTGGGCGGCGAAGGCGCCCTGGCTGTGTTTCTGAAGAGTTCCGTTTGAGGGCGTTTTGACTGGACAGGGTAGAGAGAGGCTAAGGCCCCTTCCTCCTGTTGCACCGTGCGTGCCGGTCAGGTAACGCTCTACATCAAAGCAGAAAATCAAGTGCGCCCTGGCAGGATGATATGGCAAAGGATCGGTCACACGTGGCCGGTCCTTTATTTTTTCCCGGGAATTTGCTTTACTTTTCTTCCCTGTGTTCGGCACTGTTCCAGACGATTTCGGCCGTATTCCCGGCCTGCTGAAAGTGCACATGGGACAGGATGGCGTCGGCGCGCATGGTGCCAGGTGTGTGCCCATACCAATCCGTCCAGGGGATCATAATACCGCTCAAATGCTGGCTTGATGTTAGGGGTGCACTGCAACCTCACAGCAAGGCACTATGACAGGAGGAAATCAAATGTCGCAAATCTGTGAACTGATTAAATACGAAGGCGATAACAGCACTTTTATCTGGAAGCATCCGGGCGAAGATTTCAACAGTCTGACGCAACTGATCGT
>JAILGY010000108.1:0-21713 GCA_024696325.1 bacterium
TGCGCAGCGGGTCGTTGCGGAACTCGCCGATCTGGCCATGCCCAACGCCCGTTTCGAAGTTCGGCTGACGCCATTGGAGAAACCCGCCCCCAATGGTCTGGAAAGTGGAGAGTTCTACTTTTGCGCCAACGCTGGCGAAGAACTCAACCCGCTGGCCCAAATCGCCTCTGGCGGGGAACTGTCGCGCCTCATGCTGGCCATCTACCGCGCGGCCCCAGCCCAATGCGGCACGCTGGTATTCGACGAGGTGGATGCAGGCCTCGGCGGCAGAGCGGGAGCGGCGGTCGGCCGGAAACTGCGCGGCGTTGCCCGCGCGCATCAGGTGCTGTGCGTGACCCATCTGCCCCAGGTCGCGGCCTGTGCCGACCAGCACTGGCGTATTGAAAAGCACGAGGACGATTCCGGGCGCACAGTAGCCACGGCAACGCATCTGGAGGGCGAATCACGTGACATTGAAATGGCGCGCATGCTGGGTGGACCGCAGATAACCGCCACCGCCCTGGCCAACGCCCGGGAACTGCTGACACAGGCAACATCAGATTCTCTGCCGCTCTTTTCCAACGATGAGTGAAAAAATAAGGAGGAAACCCCATGCATATTCGTGACGCGCAACTGGCCGACGGCCAACCGATCCAAAAACTGCTCATGGCCTACGTTGCCGACGGCATCGTTTTACCGCGTTCCCTGGTGGAGATTTACCAAGCAATCCGGGAATTCAAAGTGGTGGAGGAAGATGGGGTGGTAGCCGGCGCCTGCGCGCTGCATATCTGGTGGGAAAATCTGGCGGAAGTGCGCTCGCTTGCGGTTGCTCCCGGGCAGGAACGGCGCGGCATTGGCCGCACGCTGGTTACGGCGGCGCTCGAAGAGGCCAAAGCAATGGGGATTACCAGGGTATTTGCGCTTACCTACAAACCGGACTTTTTCGTGCGTCTGGGATTTGCCGTGGTCGACAAGGCGGAACTGCCGCAGAAAATCTGGGGTGACTGTGTCAAATGCGTCAAATTTCCCCAATGTGATGAAACGGCTGTAAGCATTATGCTGTAAGCTTCCGTTTCGTTTACTCATAAAAAAACTCCCCCTGAAAGGGGGGAGTTCTTTTGTTATAAAGCTCTGACCATCAAACAGCTGACACTTACAAGCCCACCGCAACCTTGGTTGCAACCGCTATCTGATAGAGAATCTGGGTTATCCCCTTGGCCAGTTCGATGTTCTTGGTATCCACGCGCGGCATGACAAGAATGCGATCCCCGGCACGGATGCCAAGATCCGCAATCGGCCCCACTTCGCCATTCATCCGGGCAATCAGGATATTGGACTTGTCGGCGCGATCGGTAAAGCCACCCGCACTCTTCAGGTAATCCTCTCCCGACATGGAGGGATCAAAAGTAACCGCCTTGGGAATCATGACTTCACCAGAAACCTGCACAACATCGCTTTTCTGGGGGATAACCACCAGATCGCCGTCTTCCAGCAAAAGATCGTTGATATGCCCATTCCGGCTCACCACAACCACGCCGTCCGGGGTAAGCGATGCGGCACGCTTGACAAAGTCCTGCACCAGTTCCGCTTCATGTATACGGATCTGGGCTTCTTCGACAGTGGAGGAAGTGGCGGTCAAAGTGGAATGTTCCAGACGACGCAAAGAGTCGATCAGAATGGCCTTCTGCTGCTGCGCAACACTCTGCCTGCGCACATAGACGGAAGAGGTGTCGGCAAGCGCAGGATCAACCTCTACATAGGCAAGCAAGGAACGCAGCGTTGTGTTGTTTCGGATCGGAAAACGGGACTTGCCATGGATGGCGCCGTTCACTGCTGTCATGATGGTACGCCCCCGCACATCCGCTACAAATTCCACGCTGTCACCATCGGCCAGACGCATGGTCTTGAAATCCTCCAGAGGCACATACTGATTGAAAGGTCTTCCCTGCCGGATCCCCGAGACACTGACATGGGTCGCGCTGGAAATGGGCCGTCCAAAATGGATGAGCTGCATGCCATTGATCACATTGGTAAATTCATAGCGCGCTTCCTGCCGGAGCATACCATAGGCGGCGACGCTGGCCCCCCGTTCTCCCACCAGAATAACATCCCCGTCTTTCAGACGAATCTGGGGCATATTGCCGTTCAGTGCAAAATCGTACAGATCGATAACCGCAACCGTGAGATTGCCGCGTTTAACTTTGATCGCCCGATAGGTGCCGCGGTTGGGGACAATGCCTCCCGCCCGATCCAGATAGGACATGACCGAATCAACCGCCGCGCCCGCATAACGTCCCGGCCGGTTGACAAAGCCGGTTACATAAACCGCAACCGGCTGCGCGCTTTGCAGATTGACATAAATTTCAACATTGTCGGTAAAAACAGAGGCCAGTTGGGAACGCATGGTGCTCTGCAAGGCCGACTGCTTGATACCCGCGACATGAACCGGTCCGATTTCCGGCAGGAAAATGTTGCCCTGCTGATCGACGGCCAATACATCATCATAGGTTTTGGCGCCCCAAATGCGGACGGTGACCCGATCTCCCGGCATGATGATGTAGTCGCCGTTCATTCCGTCACTGTAGGTTCCGGCAAAATTACCCTGAAAAAGATTGGCACCGAACGGCGCAAGAACAAGCGACGCCGCCGGCGAAAGTTTATCCTGCGCCCAGGCCGGAGGGGCATCCATCACCGTGGGCCGCATGGATTTTTCCATGTACATTTGGGGCGGAGCAGCACCCTGCAAAGGATAGCCCCCCGGCGTGGTTTGGGAAACCGTGTTCATGTTTTTCCGGGCCGAAGCCGGCAAAGCGCCCTGCATCTGCGTGGGCACACCGGTGATAGTGTCGATGACGGTCGGCTGATTTGCCGCCGGAAGCGCCTGTGCGCCTATTCCAACAATCAAGACAACCAGCAAGGGAATGTTTCGTATTTTTTTCATATCAGAATCCTGCATGTTCGCGAATGGATGCCCAAACCAGGGAGATCAATCCAAGAACAATCAAAGTCCCCAGAAAGGTATACAGCGTAAAGAGCAACGGCCTCGGATACAACGATTCGTCCGGCAGCGTGGGTTGCTGGTAGGCGACGACGTAGCGGGACTGGGTCGCCTGTTCAATACGGGCTTTTTCCAGGGCGCTCATCGCGGCGACCAACTGCTGCTGGGCAAACTCCGCCTCCATGGAAAGATCCTCATAGCCGGCCACCAGGGAATTGAGATTGCTCTCCGCCGCAGTTGTTCCCGCAACCCGTTGTTTCTCGCGTGCCAGCTGACTTTCGACCGCAACCAGACGTTGCCGAAGCGATTTCAATACGGGAGTGTTGTCACGCATGTAGGAACTCGTTTCCGCAATCTTGGTACGCAATGCTGTCGCTTCCGCCTCAAGTTTGGCCACGATATCCTGCAAGCCGCCGGCCGTTGTTTTGGGATCAAGCATGGCATGCACATTGCGAAATTCCTTCAGCGCAGCCTGGGCGGCTTTGACCCGTTCTTCCGCTCGTTTCACCTCCTTCTGTGCCAATTCAACAGCATCGTTCCGCGAACGCTCATTCATGGCGTTCACCAGCGCCTCGCTGCGGGTCAAGACGGCTCTCGTGATTTTCTGCGCCATTTCCGGACTGTAGGCACGAGCTTCAACAGAAATGATGCCGGTATCCATGCTCAGCTGCGGCACCATGACCCGGCGCCAGTATTTCAACAGCTCATCCTGGGTTGGATGCTGCCACAGCCGGGAAATCGCATCGTGATTTCGCGCCGTATAGTGCTTGACCAGAGCCAGTTCCCTGTCAATATCCTGCACGATATCCAGACTTTGAATATAGTCGTTAATGATGAAAGGATCCGTTCCGCTTCCCCCGCCCCCGGGAGAAAACATGGCCGCCGCGATTCCCGCAACGGCGGGAGTAGTGTTCCCGGCGCTGCGCACTGCAAAACTGGCCTGGGAGATATACATGGGAGAGGCCAACAGGCTAAAATACACAAACGAGCAAACCGTCGGAATGATGAGAGCAATCAGAAAAAAATGCCTCCCTATCCTTTCCCTGATCGTCTGCCTGTGGTTTGCCTTGGCTTGGCTATTTTCTGGCATCACACATCTCCTTGTAACGCGCCAATGCTTCATCCACCGTTTCAAACATATGCAAATGACCATCTTGCAGAATGGCCGCCTTGTCGCAGGTTTTCCGGACAATCGACGCGCTGTGGCTTATGACCAGACAACTCGCATGAGCCCTCCGCTCCTGAAAAATCCGTTCGCTTTTGCTCCGGAAAGTGGCATCGCCCGTAGCATAGCCTTCATCGATCAGATAGAAATCAAAGCCGATAGCCATGCTCAATCCAAAAGTCAGCCTCGATTTCATACCGGATGAGTAGGTGCGGATAGGCATGTCCATATAGATACCCAGTTCGCTAAAATCTTCCACAAAATCCGTCACTTTTTTAATATCAGCTCCATAGATGCGACAGGTAAAACGCATATTCTCCCGCCCGGTCAGAGAAGCATGAAGCCCACCGGAAAATCCAATCGGCCAGGAGACCCGGCTGGTTCTCCGCACCGTGCCGGATGTGGGATGTTCCGTCCCGCAAATGATCCGCATGAGCGTCGATTTTCCGGCGCCGTTCAAACCCAGAATGCCCACACTGGTTCCCTCGTGGAAGGTGTAAGAAATATCATCCAGCACAATCTTCTGCCTGCCGTTCACCAGACGGTAGCTTTTGCTGATGTGATTGAGTTCTATCATTATTTTATTCTCCGGCGGACATAACGCTCAAACAACAGTCCTAAACACAGACTGCTTATTGTCAGCCCGATCAAGTAGGGCAAACTGTAGTCAAGTACGGGGTACCCCCGGGATAAACAGTATCTTCCCCACTCAATAATCTGCAACAGGGGATTGTACCAAAGATATTTGAGCAAACCTGACGGGATGCTGGTCGCAGAAAAAAACAAACCCGAAATAAAAAACATAATACGCGATATCATTGGGATAATTCGTTCCAAGGTTGGATAAAGCACTGCCAACGAAAAACATATCATACCAACCCCCAATCCCATTAGAGGTGTCAGGAGAAGAAACGCTATCAAACCTCCCATACTGTTAAGATAAAAGGGCATTCCGTTCAAAAGCCCTATACAAATGAGCAGCAAAGCCGACACAAGTTCTGTACACCATATGAGAAGAGCGCGGGATATCATCAGATCGACTGGCGTCACCTGGGGAAACGTCAACAGGGCTTTGTTGGCACTTACCGCACTCATACACTTGTTGATAATGTTCATAAATATGTGATATGAGCCGAATCCAACCAGTAAAAACATCAGGATATGCATACCATGGGGCGCCCTCATACCTGCCAATGTGCGTATGCCCCAAAAGATGCATATGCCCCACATGGTGCGGATCACCGCCCACAGATAGCGCAACCGTGTGGTACCATATATGGTATGTACCTCGCGCATCATAAGCGCATAGATTACCCGCCACTGAACTATTGGTGCCGGATCCATGACGATTACCGCATTGATGCTTCAAAGATCGGGGGCGCCATAAACCAGCCCCCAGCAGTCTGGCAGACTGCCACCTGATGCTGCGCGCCACCGGACAGTATCGTCGCCTGGCGGCAGGGTACCCCCAAACCGGACTGGTAAATCCGCCCGGCGGTAACAAGGGAATTGGCGCCAAACGGCGTTTCCATTCTGGATGCACCCTGCGGCATCTGGCCAATAGTCGTGGCAAAAGCATCCACCTCTCCCAGAGGTGATTCTTCAACCACGGAACGGGAGACCGTGCTGCAACTGACCACCAGCAACATCACCCCCGACACCACCACCGCATAAAAACCATACTTGAACCATCTGTTCATGTTTGCTTGCTTTCTGTTTATTGGTTTTGTTCATGGCGATTCCTTTCACCCAATCGCCATAAAACCTCCCTCCAAAGATATTTTTGCAAAATTTGAGAAAGACTAGTAGAAATAGCTCCACGATGCAAGTACGAGCATCGGCCTCATCGCCGTTTTCTCGTCAAATAAAAACAATAGGCAAGGCCAGTGTTACAAGAATGCCATTGTTCAAATGAAGTTCCCGAGCATTAGAAAATGGTAAAATTATTAACCGCTTAAAAGGCCTATTTTATTTATGTCCAGAACTATTTTGGCGGTAGCCGCCAATGCCCGCGGTGAAGTTTTCGAGCATCCTCATCTGCTGATGGCCGGAATGAACGGAACCCGCATCCGCAAACCTCGTTCGGAGGAACTCATTCCGTTACCGGAAGGCAGCCGGCTGTTTACCCTGCCCGGCATGCCGGTTCTCGGTTATGATCGCTACAGCGGACGTTTGCGGCAGGAAACGCATATGCCATCCTCCCATGGAGGCGAAAAGATCGAGTCAGTATCGGCATTTGTGGCTCCGGCCTTTACCCGTACCCTGCTGCCGGCGGCGCACTTTGCGCCGGACGGCGACAGTCTGTCACTGTGGGCCTATACCGCTGTCGGCTGGTGCCGGGAGGAAGGGCGTTTCTATGTGGCCGCGGTGCGTGTGGATAAAAGTCATCAGTGGGATCCGGATCGGTTTGATGACCGCCAGGTCGAACCGCGGACCCGTGCCCGTCTGAAAGCGCATCCTGACAACCGCCTCTTGCGCCAACTGGCGCGCTGTGCGCTGGATTACCACTGCTTTGCCGCCAAAAATCTCTTTCTGGAGCGCTGGGAAGCCCCGCTGCCCACCTCTCCATCCTGCAACGCCGCCTGTCTGGGCTGCATCTCGCTCAAGCAGTCGGAGTGCTGCCCCTCCAGTCAGGATCGCATCACCTTTGTTCCCACGGTAGAGGAAATCTGCGGCGTTGCGGTGCCGCATCTGTGCAAGGCGGAGAACGCCATTGTCTCCTTCGGGCAGGGCTGTGAAGGAGAACCCATCCTTCAGGCGGATCGCATCTGCGAAGCGGTGCGGGAAATCCGCCGGCAGACCAGCCGGGGCACCGTGAACTTCAACACCAACGGGTCGCTTCCCGACGCAGTACCCCGCCTGGCGGACGCAGGGATCGACTCCATGCGAATTTCGCTCAATTCGGCGAGGGAATCCTGTTACCAGAACTACTATCGTCCACACTGCTACGCATTCCAGGATGTGGTGCAATCCGTCCATAACGCCAGGAAAAACGGGCTGTTTACCATGCTGAACTACCTGGTCTTCCCCGGTCTGAGCGATTTGCCCGAGGAAGTGGACGCCCTGGTTCGCCTGGTGGAAGAAGCCGGTGTGGACATGGTGCAGATGCGCAATTTGAGCATAGCGCCCGGGCTCTACCTGCATTCCCAGCACCTGGACGGCGAAGGCATGGGGATCAAAACCATGCTCGATACCATCAAGCGCCGGGTTCCCCATGTGCAGTTCGGATATTTCAACCGGCCGAAGGAAAAGTTCTATCCTCCCGGTTTCGAAACCGACTGGCAGTTCAGCTCACCATCACGGGGTGACGATTCCAACAGAGCATCCGCAGCAAAACGAATCCACCGCAACGCGAACAAGCCGGACAAAACTGCCTGATTCCCGAAAAAAAATACTGTGGCGATAATGATACACTCTGTGCTATTATTATACGTTTTCGTATAAAAATTGGGAAATTCACCACGGGGAAAGGAAGCAGGGCACAATGGTGCGGGCAGCAATTCGGGCACTCTTTGGAATATCAACTCTCGGAATAATAATGTCGCTCATGGTATATGGCGGACGTGTTTCCCTGTTGAAAGGCACGGGGAAAACCGCTTCCCCACACCGCAGCATTTACCAAACCAGCACCGGGGATTACCTGTTCTCCTACCAGGTCGTGGATGCATCCCAGGCGGTTGTTCCGTGCCAAAGTCTGCCCTATGCGCTGTCGCTCTTTTCGCATTCGTCCCGCCTGGTGCTGTTCATCACCGACCCATCCGGCAATGAAGTAACAGACGCCAAGGTGCGCTACCGCATTACGGCGCCGGGCAATTCCTTTTTCGAGGTCGGCGGTTTTCTTGTGGAAGGCGGCTATGCGGCCAGCGTCCAGCCCACAGCAAACGGGGTCTACCGCATTGAAGCGGAAATTGAACTGCCGGATCAGCACATACCGGTCGTCAACAATTTTTCTTTTCAGGGCGCATTGTAAAATGGCCACAGCGCCTTCTTTCCCCGCGAAAGTTCCGTGAATATCCACTTACAACAAGCCTTTGGGGATGAAATGGCCGGCCTTCGCGGCAGAGAGTGCCGTCTTCATGTCACTTCATCGCAACCGCTTGGAGAAGAATTTTCATCATGACTCAATCTGCCCCATCCCTCACCCGTTATGCCTGGCTTTCCGTCGTTACAGCAGTGATCACTATCGGCATGAAAACCATGGCCTATCTCCTGACCGGTTCCGTCGGTATTCTTTCCGAAGCGGTGGAGTCGCTCGTCAACCTGGCAGGCGCGGCCTTTGCGCTGGTCATGCTCAGCTATGCAGCGCGCCCCGCCGACCAGAAGCATCCTTTCGGCCATGTCAAGGCCGAATATTTTTCCAGCGGTTTCGAAGGCCTGCTCATTCTGTGTGCCGCCATCGCCATTGGCTATACGGCAGTCATACGCCTTGTCCATCCCCAGCCGCTGGAACAGATGGGACTGGGACTCGTCGTTTCAACCATCGCCTCGGTCATAAATCTTGTGACTGCCCGCATCATGCTGAACGCCGGCAAACGGTATCAATCCATCACGCTTGAGGCAGACGGCCAGCATCTGATGGCCGACGTCTGGACAGCTGTGGGTGTGCTTGTGGGCGTAGCCTGCGTATGGCTTACCGGCTGGCTCTGGCTGGACAGCCTGATTGCGCTGCTGGTGAGTCTGCAAATCGCCGTAGCGGGTACAGGCATCCTGAAACGCTCTTTTGACGGTCTTATGGACGCCGCCCTTCCGGAGACGGAGCTGCAAAAGATTACGGAAATTATGAAGCCCTTCGAAGCGCAGGGCATCATCTTTCACGGGCTGCTGGCCCGTCAGGCAGCTTCCGCGCGCTTCATCACCGTACACATGCTCTTTCCCGGCGACTGGACAGTCCATCACGCCCACAGCCTGGCCGAAGATTTTGAAAACGCGGTTCGCGCAGCGATCCCCAAAACCACCATTACAACGCATCTGGAATCGCTGGAGGATACGAGATCTTTCAGCCATGGGGCAGAATGAAGTTCCCCGTTCTCCAATTCCCGGTCTCCATACTGAAAATTCTGTAGCGCAACACCAATCCCATGTCTAAAATGGCCAAGGGATTGGTAACATCTCCGCAGGGATCGCTTTGCAGCAGCCTCTTCAAACGGCAGCAGGAAGCAGAGCGCCCGGTGCCATGACTCAAGCACAGTTGCAAAAATATAGAACCAGACACAAAGGACAATCGGTCGTGTAAAATTGAAATTGTTTGTCAACGATGGTACGCAATGCGTTTCTTCCATCCGCAATGGCCCAAAGAAAAAAGGACGATCAAAAATAAATGTCCAACAAACTTCACAAAACAAAAAAAGCCAACAAACCCCTCAAGGGGGCAAGCCCGATCCAGGCGGTCAAGAGTCCCGCACCGTCAGCCAAGCTCACCCAGATGGTCGAGTATTTCGCCAAAGGTATTTCCAGGCACTGTTCATCCCGTATTCTGCAGGGCGGTGAGCTGGACCGGATGTTCATCCTGTCCGTCTCCGATGGGAAAACCCGTGCAAAAACGATGAGCTTCTCCGTGCAGGATCAGAATAAAAGTGACTGGATACAAGAAATTGTTCCTGCGCTTGCCAAAAAGCTGAAAACGGCGCAGGACAAATTTGCCGAGTCCCTGTGCTGGCTCCGGCTGGAGTGGGTTATCAAGCAGGAAAAAACCAATTGGGCAGACTTTTCAAGAACTCTGCGACAATACAAACGCAACTACTTCCGTTCAGGCATTGCTCTCCCGGGGACAAAGGAGCCCTGGCTTCTGCTGACGGAGATGGAATTGAACGCCAATGCCTGCCTGTATCCAGGCAATGACGAGCCAACAGCGCAGGTCAACCAGCACAATCTGGAAATCTATATCAAGGCCCGGCATGGCAGCAGCCAAATACCGAAATTTTCTGACACTCTGTCCATTATCGTCTTCCAGACAGATGGCGTCTTCCTTGATGCGCAAACCGGGCAAATGCACGCTCTATGCACCGATTCCCGCCAGCAGGGACACCGAAAGATGCCCGGGCTGAGCATCAATTCACTTCAGGAAATTATTGATCTGGGTTCACAGTATCTGGCATCGCAAATTCAGAAAAACGGGCAATATCACTATGGATATTTTCCCTGTTTTGGCCGGGAAATCCCCACCTACAACACCCTGCGACACGCCAGCAGTACCTATGCACTGCTGGAAAGCTATGAAGCCTGCCGTACTTTTTTGAAAACGGGAAAAACACCCGACAGTTCCACCACGCCTGTCATCAGCAATCAACGCGTCACTCCAAATATTCTGGCCGACATGCAACAACGAATCGGCAAGGCCTTGCACTATTTGATAACATACTGGATTCGCCATTATAAAGACGAGTTGTCCTATCTGACAGATGTGGAAGATGATATAAAGCTTGGAGGCAATGCTGTAACCATTCTTGCCCTGGTAAAATATATCTCCGTCTTCCCTGACGACGACAAGAATGCTGCATATCTGAATCTTGCCAATCGGCTGGCAAGCGGCATTATTGCCACGCAGCAGCATAACGGCAGCTTTGTACATGTGCTCAATGCAAACGACCTGAGCATCAAGAAAAAACATCTCATCATCTATTACGATGGTGAAGCAGTATTCAGTTTGATGCGTTTATATGGAATAACCCATGAGCAAAAACTGCTGGACTGTGTCGTTCATGCATTTGAATATTTTATTGCCAACCATCATGAGAAAGCCCACGATCATTGGTTGGCCTACTGTTCAAATGAACTGATCAAATATCTTCCAGAAAAAAAATATTTTGATTTTGCGGTACGCAACGTAAGAGGCCATGTGACCTTTATCCGGGAGCGGATAACCACCTTTCCAACACTGCTGGAACTTTCCATGGCCTTTCACAATACTCTGATGCAGCTGGATGCATTCCCCGATTTTCGTGATGTACTTGATGGTTTCAATGTTTCCGATTTTTACCATGCTCTGCATGCACGGGCCAATTACCTGCTCAACGGATTTTTCTTTCCGGAAATGGCCATGTTCTACAAGTATCCCAAAGCCATTTTGCATGGGATGTTCATCCGGCATCACTCGTTCAGGGTACGCATCGACGATGTGGAGCACTATCTGTCAGGTTTTGTCGCCTATCAGAAATTGATGCTGACGAAACAGTATCCCAAATCCCTGACGGAACTCCCGTCCCCCAATGAAGCGGATACCGAGTCGGAGACAACTTTCAATGGGCCGGTTGTGTTCTTTGGCGGTGATGTGAACCTTGGGCGCCGCATGCACTGGAAGGCGCAAGGCGTCCATCCTCTTGCGGACCTTGCTCTCATGCGCAAGGCGGATCTGCGCATCCTCAATCTGGAATGCGTCATCGCCACCAGGGGAGAACAGGGTATCGACAAGGGAGAAGGCGGTCCCTACTACTTCCGGGCGCGCCCGGAACAAACAAATATCCTCTTGGACGCCGGTGTGGATATGGTGGCGACAGCCAACAACCACAGCGGCGACTACGGGCCGGAAGCCCTGCTTGAGCAACTGGAGTATCTGGAGAAGGCAGGCATAGCCCATGCCGGAAGCGGAGCAACGGAGGAAGATGCGGCAAAACCCGCCTACCTCAAAGCCGGAGAACTGACCGTCGCGGTCTTCTCCGTGGACGCAACCACGGTTCGATATGCTCCTTCCGCACGTAGCGGCATTTGGTATCTGCCTCCAGACAAGCCCCATCTTTGGAAGGATGCTCTCAAAGAACGGCTTGAAAATGCCCGGAACAAGGCGCATATCGTGTTCGTCGCCGTTCATTGGGGACAGAACGGTTTGCGGGAGCCACGGCAACAGGAGCGCGTCCTGGGGCATCTGCTTATCGATCTGGGCGCCGACGCCGTGCTTGGCTGCCATTCGCATTGCGTGCAGGGAGTGGAGAAATACAGGGAACGCCCCATTCTGTACGATGCCGGTGACTTTCTTTTTGATGCCATGGGCCCGGCCAAAGCTGGTGGATGTTTCCTGCTGGAGCTTTCAAGCGACGGCGTAACCCGCGTCATGTTCCAGCCTCTTGAAGTCGGCTATGGATACACTGTTCCGGCTTCTCAAGCCATGGAAATCTTGCGCGACTTCATCATGCAATGCGACGGGCTGGAAACAGAGTCCCGCCTCCTCACATCTGGCAATGCCATCATAAATTTCGCGCCACCCAAACGGAACTTCCCTTCCAAAGTTCCTGCAATATTTCCTGCAACCCGAAACTTGATATCCCAGCTCGGCAAACCGCTCCCCGAATGGATTGTCAATGAGGTGCCGGCAGATGCCAAAATCCCCGCTGCCCAGCTTGGACCGGTCATGCTCATTGGCTGCCGAATCCCACCGGAATGCCTGCACATGACGCAACGGCGTATGCTTTACGTTGAAACCTACTGGCAAATAAGGGAAGCCACCAACATGAATTGCTCTTTCCTCATGAGCGGTGTTCCTCTGCGGGAATGCCGCATGCCGAAGTTCGGCGCAGGCATGGGGCACGAAGGCTGCGACTGGATGTGGCCCACCAACCGCTGGGAACCGGGAATCATCTACAAAGAGCGCTTCGGGCTGCGGCCGCCAGAACTCCAGCAAATCGTCAATGTCGATCTTCGCCTGGAAATTCGTGTGGAAGCTGGAGGTACAGTCCATGGTCCATACATCCACCCACACACCATCCAGCTTCGGTTTCCTGGCATTCCCTATTATCAAAACGATTTTCCGCCCTGCATCCATGAGCATACGCCCGGACAAAACTGGACCGCCCGCCAGTTGCAAGAGATTACCGGCGGAACATGGGCCGTCACTCCTCCCAAAGGGTGGTTTGTCAACTCGATTGTACGAAGCACTTCACATATCGACATGGCACCGCCACCGACGCTGTTTGTTGCCAGTTCATGGAAGCGATTGGCCTTTCACGAACAGTTCAGCGCTGCGAAACCTAAAACATGGGATACGCACAATCGACTGCAACACCTTTCCGATCGTATTGCGGGAGCCATCGTTGAGCATTGTGTTCCTGAACTTCCTCCAGATTTTCCGCAGCTCGTCGTCAAAGATCCCATCCAGTCCCTCATAGAACTCGGCATCGCCGCAAGAAGACGTTTCAGGGGCAAAGTGATCGCAATTACAGGAAGCGAAGGTAAGACAACAACAACCGCAGCCCTGCGACATATATTAGGGAAAAAGCATTCTGTTATTGCAACCTATGACAATTACAATAGCAGAGTCGGTGTTCCTATTATGTTTACGAGCATAGATCCAGACACAGACTACGCAATTCTTGAAATCGCAGCTTCTGCACTCAATCCTCTTAGAGGACCTGTTACTATAGATATTGCTCCGCATGTAGCAATAGTTACCTCTATATCATCCGCACATCTGGAATCTTATAAAACTGTTGAAAGAATTGCAAAAAATAAAAGTAGAATATTAACTGGTATCGTGCCTGGTGGTTATGCGGTGCTCAACAGGGATATGCCATACTATACGATATTTGAGGAGGAAGCTAATTCTCGTAACCTTCATATCATTACATTCGGAACGAACACATCTGCTAATGTACAGCTTTTGTCATATGATGCAGAAGGAATATGTTTCAGATATAAAGGAAAAGAAAATTATCTACCACTATCTGTAGTTGGGAAGCATATGGCCATGAATTTGTGTGGGACTATAGCAGTTCTTGATGCTCTAGGATTACAGGTAGATGAATATTACGATATGCTATCAACTTTTGTACCAGAGAATGGCCGTGGAAAAACATTACAATGTACTTGGAACGGCAAAAATATTTTAATTATTGACGAATCTTACAACGCCAATCCAGCATCAATGGCGGCAGCAATTGATGCCATGAGACTTACCAGCAAGGAAGGAATTCCAGATGTAGTTATCTTAGGCGATATGTTGGAATTGGGACCGGATGCAGCCAAATACCATTTAGACATAGCGGATTACCTGGCCGAATTGAAACCGGCACGTGTGGTATTGTGCGGTACGGAAATGGAAGTCTTGTGGAAAAAGATTTCCAAATCCTACCAAGGGGAATGGTTCAAAGATATCCATACGCTGATGCAAGAGGTAGGACGTTGGATTCATGATGGGGACCGCCTGCTTGTCAAGGGATCACATGGGACCGAGTTGTGGAGATTTGCGAAATCGTTGCATGAGCCTCCCGTAGAAACCGCTGTATCTCCTGCCATCTCAAAAGCAAACGAAGCCGGTTATATGGACACCGAGAACAAGCAATTGCCCAAATCGCCTATGGTCAAAGGAACACCATCACCGCTTTTCGACATCAACGATTTCTTGCCTACCGGAATCATGCCAAAGCACAACGGGATTATGCCTATAAGTCATTTGAGGAAAATCGATTGCGAAGGCTGGCTATATCAGGATGCGGCCCGGGCGTGGAATGCCATGCGGCAGGTCGCAGGAGATGACGGCATATTTTTGAATATAACCCAACCGTTCAATGCTTATCGAAATATTCGTGCCCAACAGCGATGTTTTATGAACCGGTATACTCGCTCGGCAACTGGAGAAGGTATTCATGTCGAATTTGAAAATGAGACATGGTGGTTGAAGCATGGTTGCACATTTGCTCAAGTACCTGGACAATCCTCTCATGGCTTTGGGTTGGCAGTGGACATTCAAAACGCCCACTCTTCTTCGGCCAGAGAATGGTTGAAGACAAATGCCGGCAGTTTTGGCTGGCGATTGGAGTATGATTTTGAGCCGTGGCATTACGTTTATGTCAGTAGAGAGATTCCCGAACGAGTGTTGTGTGTTGAGGCAGGTTCCCCGAAATTCCAATGGTCTGCATGGCAAATTGCGGACTACAGCAAAGGGACATGGCATGTTGTCCCTCCAAGGCATTGGATGTGTGGAGGGCTTTCGGCAGCCGCCCCTTTTCGGGCGGGAAATCTTGCGGTGGTCAAACAGGGGAAAGAAGTGCATGGTTTTTCTGAAGAAGATATAGAAAAATTTTTCCGCCAATGTGCCGGGCTTATTTGTACGTCTCCGGACAACTTGGGCAAATTCAAACTGCCCTTGCTGGTCTCATCGGATATAGAAGTCACTATCAGCAGATTGCTCTCTCTTTTTGCATGATCGCTTCCCGCAATCGACCGAAATACAAAGAATATCGCAAAAACAAAGATTTTTCGCGGATGAGTAATCGACTATTTTCCAGATTGGATTGAAAGTTGTCCATTATGCGAGACGTAGATATTTTCCAAATGGCCTCGAAGAAGTACATTGTATTAGTTCATTGAAAAAAACATAATAGAGCTCTACAGTAGGTTCAATGTATAAAAATTTGTTGAACGAACGGAATTCCTTTTACCCTTTCAAAAGCTCCCTTGACCATGATTGATCTTGCCCATATAAACCATTCCAAACTGCCCGATCTTCTGGCGCACCGTTTCTTGCAGATGGACGCACTCTGCCCCTTTCTGCCCGAGGCCAAACTGGCCAAGCTGATGGAAAAGGCCGGCATCTGGCCTCCTTCCGGCAAGTGGAAAGCGGACGAAATCCAGGCCATACGCAAGGGATTCACAACCCCCGGCCTCTACGAGAACGATGTGCTTCAACCGGAGTTGCGTCACAGGCTGGTTCAACAGGCCGTCCAGGATAAAAAACTCTTGCCGAATGTCCTGGACATGATGAACCAGCTGCCCAAAAGCTCCGACATGCTCATGTACCTTGCAAGGCAAAAGGTCTTCTTCGCGTTGTACAGCAACATTTCCATTCCCGAAAAGATCGACGACGGACAGGTCGCAATGGTGATCTCACAAAGCCTGCATGCCCTGCCCTTCCAGCTCAACTGGTTTCTGGAAAAAACCCCGTACCGGCAAGCCTTCATTCTCTCCATCATGGTCCAGGATCTGATTCTGTACTGTACGGTCTGGCCCACGGCCGCAATGCTTCTGGATGCCATCGGCAAGGGACGCTGTTCGCCTCCGCCAGCCAGCATCATCAGTGGCCTTGTCCAGCTCTTCCGGAACAAAAGACTGAGTACCGCCCGGCTGAAAGCCCTGGCACCGATAGACACCATGACGCTCATCGCCCTGGATCAGCTGCTGCACGAAGACTATGCAGCTGCTCTGAAGATTCAACTGGAAGCACGTAGGCTGTGGCGCAAGGGGACCCGCAACCGTCTGGCGGAACTGCCGGTTTTCGGCAGCCTTGTCCTGCAAACAGCCCGGCTGGGTTCGGGGGTGGAACTGCCCGACATGCACCGGGAGTGCAGCAGTCTGCTCCGCGACAATGTCCAGACACTTCACGGCGGAACCGGTTTCTTCGCCCTTCTGGAAATGCTTTCTTCCCGGATGGTTACGGGAAGCGAACGTGACGATCTTCCCCACAGGTACTGGATAGAACGGCACGCGCCTCATGCGGATCTCGTTTCCCGGCTGCTGTATGCGCACGCCTGCACCCTGCATGAGGACAAGGACTGGGTGGAACCCTGTGCCGAACTGCGAAACAGGCTGGCTCCCGTCCTGCCGATCGCGGCCGCGATTCTTGATGACGCTCTGACCACAGCGGGAGAAAAATCCCTCGGGCTGAATGTGCCACACCCGGATTTTCGCAGGCTTATCGTCATCAGGGAGCCCTGGGAGCGGCAACTGGAAGCGCTTACAACACTTCTTGCCGCCCCGGAGAAGGAGAAGAAGGAAAAGCCCAAACGTCTGGCGTGGATGCTGGATCCGATCAGCTACGAGGTCTTTCCCAAGATGCAAACCTACACCGCCAAGGGGACCTGGACCATGGGCCAGCGTTTTGCCGTCAAGCATCTCGTTGGGCCGGAGGCGGAAAAGCTGGAATGGCTCACCCCGCATGACCACAAGATGAGCGCCGCCTTTGTCCAGCACAGCAGTTCCTACTACGGCGAAGGCAGCTGGAAGTTCGTACCGGAACGAGGTCTGCCGCTTTTATGCGGACATCCGCTCATCTTCCACGCCCACAGCGGCGAGCATATCAGTCTGGAACAGCGTCCGGTGGAATTGATCATCACCGAAAAGCCCAAGGGCTGCGAAGTCCGGCTCACCGCCACAAGCAGAGGTCTCAATGTCCAGCTGCTCAAAGTGGATGAAAACGCCTGGGCCGTGCTGCTCTTTGACGAAAAGACGGCTAGCATCAGCCGCATTCTGGAGAAAGACACAGGAAAAAAACGGGACAAGATGATCATGCCCCGGGAAGCCTTGCCGCGTCTTTTGGAGCTGGCCCAACAGAGCACGCTTCCTTTACGCCTGGAACTGAAGGCCGAGGAGCAAGCGGGCGAAACTCTGCCGGTCGTGCAACTGCGGCAGCAGGGCGCAGGCTTTGCCGCAGCGTTGTTCGTGCGCCCTCTCAAAACTCAGGGAATTGAGGGCAGCGGAGCAAGCGGCGCAGTCTTCCGGCCCGGGCAGGGACCTGCCGATCCGATGGCCATGGTGGACGGCCGTCCCCTGCGCCTGCTCCGGGACTTCGCGGCGGAGCGGGAGGCGGCGGAACGGCTTTTGGCCGCCTGTCCAACTCTGGCCGCATCCTTTGAAGACGGGCGCTGGTTCAGCAACGATCTGGAAGAATTTCTTCAGGTCCTGACCGAACTCCAAAAGGCCGCCGCTCTCTGCCGGGTGGAATGGCCCGAAGGCGAGCGTTTGCGCCTGGTTGGCACACTGTCTCCGGCACAGGTGCGGGTGCGGGCGAACAAGGGCAGCGCAGGCGAATGGTTCACCCTTTCCGGCGAGGTTCAAATCGACGAGGAGCACGTCCTGGCTTTGGGAGAAGTGCTGGCTCAGCTTTCCGGCGGACACGGGCGTTTTGTGGAACTGGCGCCCGGAGAATTCCTTGCCCTCACCGAGGAAGCACGGCGCAGCCTTAAACGTTTGCAGCTTCTGGCCTTCGAACGCAAAACCGGCCGTGGGAAAAAGAGTGATTTGATGCTGCATCCTCTGGCCGGTCCCGCTGTGGATGAAGCCTGCGCCAGCATGAATTTCGAACGTGATGCCAGCTGGCAGGCCGCGCTCGGGCGCATGAGCGACGCACTGTCGATGAACCCGGAAGTACCCAGGGCCCTTCAGGCCGAATTGCGGCCCTACCAAAAGGAGGGCTTCATCTGGCTGGCGCGGCTTGCCTACTGGGGTGTGGGCGGCTGTCTGGCCGACGACATGGGACTGGGAAAGACCGTCCAGAGCATCGCCGTCATGCTCCACGAAGCCACAAAGGGGCCATGCCTCGTCATTGCCCCCACTTCGGTCTGCCCCAACTGGGAAGCGGAACTGACACGCTTTGCGCCCAGTCTTGCCGTATACCGTCTGCGGGATGCAGCTTCCGGCAAGCGTGAAAACATTGTGGCCCAAATGGGCCCTGGCATGGTGCTTATCGCAGGGTACGGGCTCCTGCACATCGAGAGAAAGGCCCTTTCGGCCCAGCACTGGAGCATGGTGATCTTCGATGAGGCCCAGGCGCTGAAAAACGACGCGGCCAAACGCACCAGGGCGGCCGCCGCCATTCCCGCCGATTTCCGCCTGGTTCTGACCGGCACGCCCATCGAAAATCATCTGGACGATCTGTGGAGTCTCTTCAACATCATCAATCCCGGGCTCCTGGGTACAAGCCACCCGGAATTTCATCGCCGCTTCGCGGGAGCGGCCCAGGGAGGGCAGAGCGCCAGTGCGCTCAAGCTGCTCACCCGGCCCTTCATTCTGCGCCGGCTGAAAAGCCAGGTGCTGGACGATCTGCCCAGCCGCACCGAGCAGACGCTTCTCATCGAGCCGGACGAGCGCGAACAAAGCTTGTACGAGGCGCTGCGCCGCCAGGCCGTGGAGCATCTGGAAGCGCAGCAGGAAGCGGGCAAACATTCGCGCATCAACATCCTGGCCGAGCTCACCCGACTGCGCCTGGCCTGCTGCCACGCCTCGCTGGCCGAGAAGAAACTGTCCGGGAAGGCGGATGAGGAAAGCGCCAAGATGCGCTGTTTTCTGGATCTTCTGGAAGAGGCCCGGGAGAGCGGGCACCGGCTTCTGGTGTTTAGCCAGTTTGTGGGATTCCTTTCACTGGTGCGTGCCATGCTGGACAAACGCGGCATCAGATACCAGTATCTGGACGGCGCCACTCCGGAAGAGACGCGCCGGAAACGGGTTGCGGCCTTTCAGGCAGGAGAAGGCGACGCCTTTCTCATCAGCCTCAAGGCCGGCGGACAGGGACTGAACCTGACCGCAGCCGACTACGTGGTGCATCTGGACCCCTGGTGGAACCCGGCGGTCGAGGATCAGGCCACGGACCGGGCCCACCGCATCGGCCAGGAACGGCCGGTGACAGTCTACCGGCTGGTCATGGCCCACAGTGTCGAGGAAAAGATTCTGGCCCTGCACGCCAAAAAACGCGAGCTGGCCGCCGATTTCCTGGAGGGCACGGATACGGCCGCAACAGGCGCCAATATCCTTTCCGAGGAAGAACTGCTGGCCTTGATGCAATAAAAAAAGAACGAAATTCTATCCGATTCGAAACGGCAAAGGGCCTCCACGCCAAACGGTCCAGCGGGAAACCGCATTTTTTTCATTGTATGCCGTCCGTTCTTGCATCATAAAAGAAAAAGAGCCGTTCCATGGCGTTCGCAAAGAGAGTTCCCAAACACCCATTTTGCTCCCAGGAGGAATGCCCATGCGCCCAAGAAATCCTCAAACCGCCCAGCAAGGTTTTCTCAACAGGATCAGCCTGACCAGCTGGATCTTCATCGCCCTGATCGCCGGCACGCTTCTCGGCACACTCTGCAATCTGGTGCTGCCTCAGGATTCTTCCCTGTTTACGGCAGGGATCAACGGCTTTTGTTTCGTCATTGGACGCGGTTTCATCCGCCTGATGCAGATGCTGGTGGTACCTCTGGTCTTCACAAGCATCGTATGCGGCGCGGCCGCCATGGGCTCCGGTTCCATGCTGGGCCGGGTGGGCGGCATGACCATGATTCTCTACACGTTCACCACCTTTGTGGCCATCAGTCTGGCGCTGGCTCTCGGCCTGCTCATCAATCCCGGCGTGGGACTCGATCTGGGCGCCATCACCAAAATTGAGGTCAGTGCCGCCAAGGCCATTCCCATAGCCGACACGCTCCTGAACATCATCCCGGCCAACGTGATCAACGCCATGGCCACGGGCACCATGCTGCAGATCATCGTGGCCGCGCTGATTCTGGGCTACATAATCGGCTCACTGGGCGACAAGGTGGGCACGGTGGGGCAATTCTTCAAGGAATTCAACGAGATCATGATGCGCATGGTGCAGTTTGTACTCGCCTTTGCGCCTCTGGGCGTCTTCTGCCTGATCACCCACACCTTCGCCAATGCGGGGCTTTCCGCCCTGCTTCCGCTGGCCAAATTCGTGGGCGGCACCTATATCGGCCTGGCCCTGCAGCTGATCCTGGTGTACGGGTTTCTGCTCATCCTGTTCGCCCGCATGAGCCCGGTGCGCTTCTTCCGCAAAATGCTCCCGGTCATGGGCTTTGCCTTTTCCACCAGCTCGTCCAACGCCACGATTCCTCTCAACGTGGAAACACTTGAACGCAAGATCGGCGTCAGTCCGCGGGTCACCGGCTTCACCATTCCGCTGGGGGCCACCATCAACATGGACGGCACCGCCATCATGCAGGGCGTGGCCGTCATTTTCGCAAGCCAGGCCTTCGGCGTCGATCTGGGGCTTTCCGGCTACCTGACCGTCATCCTGACCGCCACCATGGCCTCGATCGGTACAGCCGGCATCCCCGGAGCGGGGACCATCATGCTGACCGTGGTATTCTCCTCGGTGAACCTGCCGGTGGAAGGCGTTTCCATGCTCATGGGCGTCGACCGGCTGGTGGACATGGGGCGTACCGCCGTCAACGTGACCGGTGACGCGGTGGTCACCACCTGCGTGGCCAAGGTAAACGGCCTGCTTGACCGAAAGATCTTCGACTCCGAGGGGGAAGACCTGGCGGCATCCGAAAAGCACGGCATCGAGCTGGCCGAGGAAGTCGGCCGGCCTGACGAGAAACTGCTGTAAGAGGGAGCAATCCTCCAGGGTCTACAGGATAAGGCGCAAAGAATTTCATGGAATACTTCATCATCTGTCCGCTGTGTTTTTTGGCCGGCTTCGTGGACTCCATCGCCGGCGGGGGAGGTCTGATCTCGCTGCCGGCCTTTCTGTTCGCCGGATTGCCCGTGCATGCGGCCATCGCCACCAACAAACTGCAGGCCACCATGGGCACGGCCGTTGCCACCCTGCGTTACGCCCTGGCAGGCTACGTGGCACTCGGTTCCGCAGCCATAGGCATCTTCTGCGGCCTTCTCGGCTCCAGTATCGGTGCACGGATAGCTCTGGCCACAAATGACTTCGCCTTCCGCATCATCATGCTGGCCATTCTGCCACTGGTGGCCTTTTATGTGCTGCGTGCCAAAGATCTCAGCAAAAATGCCGAAAAACCGCTGCCGCCATCACAAGCCCTTCCCCTCATCGCCACAATTGCCCTGGTCATCGGCATCTATGACGGTTTCTACGGTCCGGGCACCGGCACCTTTCTGATGCTCCTTCTGACC
>JAILGY010000122.1:0-10532 GCA_024696325.1 bacterium
CTACGACTACATCCTCTGGCGCATGGAGGAACAGGGGGCGTATTTCTTCTTTGCACCGGACGGGGACAAAATCATCTTTGCGGACTCGCCGCAGTCCCACGGCGCGCCGTCCATCACGGTGAGCTATTCGCCCGCCACGGGTCTGGAAGGCGAGAAGCGGGAGGAGGTACTCACCGCCTTCACCATGGCGCGGACGCCCCTGCCACGCCGCGTGGTGGTGCGCACCTATGACTGGAAGGATCCCCTGAAGGTCGTGCTGGGCATGGCCGATGTGGCCGTCGGCGGCATGGGCGATGTCTACCTGACCAGTGAAAACGTGGAAAGCGATGCCGAAGCCGAACGCATCGCCAAAATCCGCGCCGAGGAACTTATCTGCCGCAGCCGCCAGTTTTCGGGCGCGGGGGCCGTGCCCCTGCTCCGGCCCGGCCTTGTCTTCACCCTGGAGCGCCACTACAACCCGGCCTTCAACCGCGGCTACATGGTCACCGAGATCACCCATGAAGGCGGGCAGGAGGCCTTCCTTTCCCTGGGCCTGGGCATTCCCCTGCGCGATGCCGCGGAGCACCTCTTCTACCGCAACAGCTTTTCCTGCATCGAGGACGACCAGCCCTACCGCCCTGCCCGCACGGCGCCCCGCGCCAGCATCCCCGGCGTCATTCGCGCCTTTGTGGACGGCGCGGGCTCCGGCGCGCGCGCCGAAATGGACGAGTACGGGCGCTACAAGCTGATCTTCCCCTTCGATGTTTCGGGCCGCAAGGCCGGCAACGCCTCCTGCTGGGTGCGCATGGCCCAGCCGCAGGTGGGCATGGACCACGGGATGAGCTTCCCGCTGCTGCCCGGCGCGGAAGTGACCGTGGCCTTTTTGAACGGCAACCCGGACCGTCCGGTCATCACCGGCGCCCTGCCCAACGGCGAGACCGGGGCCATCACCGGCCAGGGCAACGTCAATTTCTCCGGCATCCGCACGCCCGGCGGCAACCAGATCACCTTCAACGACACGGACAACAAGCAGGGCATCTCCCTGCTTTCGGCCTCGGGCCTTGGCCTGAGCTTTGCCGACGGAAGCCCCAATACCACCGCGCTCACCACCGACAATATGCTCTCGGCGTCGGGACTCGCCAGCAGTGATTTCTCTGGCGCGTGCAAAACCACCTTGTCAGGCCTTAAGAACTCGAGCGTCGCCAGCGACAAGTGGAGCAAGTTCTGGGCTACGCTCACGACCGGGATTGGCAGCATGGCCACAAGCATGTCGAAATCGCTTTCATCCTCCGCCGCGTGCGACCATAGCGCCAACGGCGCTGCCTGGGGCTTGGACCTTGTCTCGGCGCTCATCAACATCATCCCAATGAGCATCAACTGGAACGACGCCATAAACACAAAAGCCAAGGGAAGTTCTTACAACGCCTCCATTTCAGGCTCCACGGGCAAGGCTGCCTCTGTCATGCAAGTCGCGCAAAACACGGGGAAACTTGCAATCTCCCTCATCGGATGGTTCATAACGCGATTTGCAAGTCTGGGTCTGGACGTAGCGGCAGTCGGCGTTGCGACCACGGAGGCCAATGAAAAAGAAGACGGGAAAAACGGAAAAGAGTTCTACGACGGGCTGGATTCGAAAGATGGGCAGAAACAAAGTGTGCAAAAAGCCTACGACGAAGCTGAATTTGAGTATCTGAAGGAAAAAGATCTCTACGATACGGCTAAAATCGCCTATGACAATGCGAGCGATGACGAAAAAAAAGAAACAATCAACGAGCTCTACAAGAAAAAAGAGCAGAAACTTACAGAAGCTGAACAGGCCTTTGACACAGCCCTGCAAGCGTACAACAACAGTAAGAAGACAGAGAAGGACGAAAAAGCATATTCCGAGGCCAAGGTGAAATACGCAAAGGAAAAAGCGAAGTGGGAGGCCATCGAGAAGCTCTACGAAAATCCAGACAAGAGAAGCGAAAAATTGGAGGACCTTCATAAAAGTGAGGAAAAGATCTACGAAACGGCCCAAAATAAATATTTAGGCGCCAAGGACCTCTACGATCATGCCTCTGACAAGAACGAAAGCGTGGAAGATGCCTACACGGAGTTCCAAGACTACCAGAAGGACTACCGGTCCTTGAACATACAGGCCGCCATACGTAAGGCTGGTATTCAACAGTTGTCGACATTGTTAACGGACATTACGGCCTTTTGCGTGCTCTGTAACGGCCTCTCAGAGCAAAAAGAAGAGCAGCTTGGCGGCATCTCACTGAGCTCGTCGGATAAAAACATCAACCTGGATGCCACGAAAACCATTTCCATGCACTCCGGGAAGGGCATTTTCCTGAATACGGATAGGGACGACAACAGTGGTGCGTGGGGCATAAATGCATCCCAAGATTATAAAATCGGGAGTACAAAGATCAGCAACGACGCCATCGCCGGCGCTGCCTTTAACACAGATCAAGCAAAAGGATTTGTGGCCGTCAAGACGACCAACCGCTATGTGGAAGCTGAAAAAAATGAGGAGAGGTACAACACCTCCACGATTACCGTGGACAATAGGCAGACTATCCAGCACAAGACCAACTATACCGATGCCCAGCCGACGGCATCCTTTTCTTTGCAAAATGAAGAAATCAATCTTATGGGCAAGACTATCAAGCTCAGCGACGCAGCCCAAAACCCTGCCAGTACTCTGGAATTGACCAATGATAAACTCAATATAACAACACACGGCTCCACAGCGCTTCTAAACAGCTCCGGCATCACGCTTGGGAGAAATAATAATAACCTTGAGATCAAAGATGAACAATTGTTACTTAAAAAGGCAAACTCTAGCAGAATCGAAATCAATGACGACATCACCCTTAGGGGAGGAAACGGCAATGTCCATATCAACGATCTCACTTTCAACGCTTCAACGATTAAGTCAAAGCATACTCCTCTCCTCGAAATAAACGGAAAGATCAAGGTTCTGGGCTAGTTCGGGCACTGAAGCGTCTAAGCGCAAGTCCGGTCAAGACATAGAAAAACAAGATTGAGGGCTGATAGCTTGAAAGAAGAGAACAGACCTCACAAAATGCAGGTTCCCCAAAGATATGAAGACCATTGTACCTGAACAACTCAGTTTCGCCGCCCAGCCTGTGGACTGGCAGGGCAGGCTGCACCAGTCCTTCACGCTGGGGCTGGGCTTTGATTTGCTCACGGGCCGCACGCTCACGCCGGACGCGGCCTGGGGGGCGGCCATGCAGGCGCTGGAAGGCGGCGGCCTGCTCGACACGGGCCTGCCCAAAAAGGAGGCCGAATGGCTGCTGGCCGGCAAAGCCTGTGCGCCGGAAGGCGCCCCCGCTACCAGCCTGGTGGTGGACATGCGCGTGGGCGCATCCTCCCGCAGGCTTTTGGCGGAACGGGAGCAGCCCTTTGCCGCCCTGCCGCTGACCTGGGAAAACACCTGGGGCACGGAGCAGGAAAACCCGCAGGGCCTGCCGCCCACCCAGGTGCGCCGCGCCCCCGTTACGGACGCCTCCTCCCCCTTTGGCACGCCCGCCTGCCCCGGCCCGCGCGGGGCCTGGCCCTGCAGGATGCAGCGCATGGGCACCTACAACGCCGCATGGCTCAAAAACCGCTGGCCCGGCGTACCGGATGACTTCGACTGGGCCTTCTACAACCTTGCCCAGCCCTGCCAGCGGCTCCCCCAGGGCATCCGGGGGGACGAGGATTTCGAGCTGACCGGCCTGCACCCGCGTGAACGGCGTATCCGGGGACACCTGCCCGGCAAAACCCTGCGCCTCTTTGTGCAGCGGCAGGGGCAGTGGCACGAACACGCCATCCACGCGGATACCGTCTGGCTTTTCCCCAACCAGCTCACGGGCCTTGTGCTCTGGCACGCCATGGCCGAATGCACGGACGAGAGCGGCACGGACATCGAGGCCGTGCGCGTGGAGCTGACGCCGGAGGATGCACCTCCCGCCGAAGAAAAACCCGCTCCCGCGGCAGTGGCGCCCACGCCGGAACCGGCAGTGCCGGAAGCACCCGCGGCGGAGCCTTCCGCTCCGGCGGCCATGTCCGCCATGGCGGCCGGCGGCGTAGCAGCCACCGCCCCGCAGGTTGTGCCCGAAGCCCCGGCCCCTCCGCCGCCCACCGCGTCGGAACCACCCGCGGCAGAACCGCCCACGGACTACAAGGCGGCCTTTTCCCAGGCGCTGGACGAAAACCTGGACGAGATCAACGCAGGGCTGGCCGAAGCGGGACTGCCGCCCCTGACGCCGGAGCAGGTGGCGGAAACACGGCAGAGGCTCGACGCCATGGCGGAGCAGATGCAGGCCATGGAAGCCCAAATCGCCGCAACGCCGGAGCCGGATCTTGCGGACGTGCTGCGCAAGGCGGGCGTGTCCGAAACGGATATTAAAAATGTCCATGCGGCCCTGGACCTGCCCCAGCCGGATCCCGCGCTTTGCCGCACGCCGGAGGAATGGCACGCCGCCGTGGAAACCTATCTCGGCCTGTTCGCGGGACTCATGCATCCTTCTGAAAGCACGCTCAACACCATGCGCACGACCTTGCGCCTGCAGGGGCCAGGCGGCGAAGAGGTGCTGGAACAACTGGCCGGAGGCCCTCCCCCTAAGCCGGAAGACGTGCTCGCCAAAGCCGGCATGGCCCCGGACAGGGCCTCCAAATTCCTGGAACTGCTGGATGGCGACATCCCCTCCGATCCGGAAGGCATGAAGGCCTTTGCCACGCAGCTGGAACAGGCGGGCGGCTTCCCGCCCGGCTCCGTGTCCGGCAAAATAGAGGCCTACCATGCCGCTCTCAAGGAGATGGGCTTTGAACTGCCTGCGGCAGTGCCGGACATTCCGGAAACTGCGGAACCGCCCGCGGCGGAACCGGCAGAGCCGGAACCGGAAGCTCCCGAGGCAGCCCCATCGCCGGAAGCGGCAGCACCGCCCGGGGCCGTGCCTCCCACGGATCGCGAAAGCGTCCTCGCCTGGCTGGCGGAGGGCAAGAGCCTGGCGGGACTTTCGCTTAGGGGCGCCGACCTTTCCGGGCTGGACCTCTCCGGGCAGGACATGCGCGGCGTGGACTTAAGCGGCGGCAGCCTCGCAGGCGCGCAGCTCAAAGGCGCGGATCTGTCCGGCGCCAGGCTTGCGCAAACGAACTGCGCGGACGCCGTCTTTTCGGAGGCCGTGCTTGTCGGAGCCTCACTGGCCGGAGCCGCAGCCGCCGGGGCGCTTTTCCTGCGCGCCGACCTCACGGGGGCCAACGCGGAGGGCATGAAGGCCGCAGACGCAGATTTTTCCGAAGCCGTGCTGAACAGGGCCGTGCTGGCCAAGGGCTCCTTTGCCAACGCCACCTTCCAGCGGGCGCAGGGGGAAGGCTGCGACGCCCGGGGGGCAGACCTGAACGGGGCGAAGCTGCGTTTCTGCACCATGCCCGGGGCGCTCTTCGCCAATGCCAGCCTCACCGGCGCGGACGTGCACGAATGCGCGCTGGAAAAGGCCGATTTCAGCAATGCCGTGCTGGACAAGGCCAGCTTCTGCTATGGAACCAGCGTGGCCGGGGCCAATCTGGCCGGTGCTTCGCTGCAGGGGGGCGTCTGGACGCAGGTCAGCGCGCGCGGGACCGTGTTTACGGGCTGCCGGGCGGCAGGGGCCAGTTTCAGCGACGGTGACTACACGGCCGCCGTGTGGCGCGGGGCGGACCTGCGCTCCGGGGATTTTTCCCGAAGTGTCCTCTCCGGCGCAGACATGGAAGGCGCCAACCTGTTCAGGGCTTCGCTGCGCGAGGCGGAGCTTTCCGCTGCCAGGCTGCGCGGCGCCAATCTCTACGGAGTTGATATGACCCGCGTGAAAATGGATCCCGGCACAAACCTGGACGGGGCGGACCTGACCAACACCATCCTCGCGGCACGGGAGAAGGCACAATGAGTACGCCAGACCTGAACCAGACCGAATTTCTCAACCAGAATTTCGCCGGGCAAACGCTTCCGGGAGCGTCCTTTGCCGGGAAAAGCCTCTGCGGCTGCGATTTTTCCGCCTGCGGCCTCACAGGGGCCGACTTCACCGGCGCGAAGATCACGGACTGCTCCTTCAAGGGCGCCGACCTCAGCGACTCGATCTTTGACAAATGCCGGCTTGAAAACGCGGATCTCGGCGCCGCCACGCTGACACATGCCTCCTTTATCAGGGCGTCCCTCACCGCGGTGCGCATGGAAGGCGTCCATCTGGAACGGGCGCTCTTCCAGGAAACGCGCTTCGCGGATGTCCGCTGGAACGGCGCCTTCCTGGCCCAGGCGACCTTGATGAAGCTCGATCGCCTTCCCGGTTTTGAAGGCTGCGACCTGACCCAGACCCACTGCCTCTCCTGCGATCTTGCGGACCTGCGCATCAGCCGCTGCAATGCGCCCATGCTCATCCTGCAGAACTGCCACGGGAAACTGACGGTGGAGGAAAGCGACCTGACCCAGTGCCAGGCCATGTACGGAGATTATGCGGAATCTTCCTTCCTGAACACGGAACTTGCCCGCTGCGCCTTTATCGGAAGCAAGCTCTCCAAAAGCCGCTTCACGGGCTGCAACCTTGGCGAATCGCATTTTCTGGAAAGCGATGTCAGCCTCGCCTTCTTTGCCCGCGCGGCACTTGCCAAGGCGAATTTCAGCAATGCCGACTGCCGCGGGGCCAATTTTACGGAAGCCAATCTCGCCATGGCGGACTTTTCCCACGCCCAAATTGAACGCGCCGTTTTTGACAGGGCCGATCTGAGCCTGGCCAACTTCCACGCGGCGGATATCATGAAAGCCTCCACGGCCGGGGCCAGGCTCACGAGTATCCGCACGACCGACCAGGCCCTGCTCCGGGCCGAAACATTCCGCACGCCGGCCGATGCGCGGAAAGGATAAGCCAAATGGGACAGACCATGCCTTTGGGCAATTCAGGCGCGCCGAAAACATGCCTGCCGGTACGGGTATTCCGGAAACGCGGCGTATCATCCGCCGCGTGGACTCTGGAGGGGAACCATGCCTGACCGCGCCTATACGGAACTCTTTCATTTCACCTCGGCGGCCCTGCCGCCCGAAACCTTCCATGTGGTGCGCTTCCGCGGCACGGAGGGCCTGAACCGGCTGTTCAGCTTCAGCATCGACCTGGTGAGCCAGGACAGCAGTGTGGATGCGCGCAAGGTACTGGGTGACTCCGCCGTCTTCACCATCCGCAGGCAGAGCGGCGGGGATGCCGTGTTCCAGGGCTTCCCCACGCGCGTGGAGCAGAGCGGGCACTTCAATGGCTGGACCTATTACCAGGTGGAACTGCGCCCCGCATTCTGGAAGCTCACGCAGGTCGTGCAGAGCGCCATTTTCCTCAACAAGACCATCCAGGACGTGGCCAACGAACTGCTCAACAGCCAGCAGTTTTTCAGCATCCCGCACGAGTTCCGCTTCACACGGTTCGACTACCCTTCGCCGGAATTCGCCATGCAGTACGGCGAAAGCGTCTACGACTACATCCTCTGGCGCATGGAGGAACAGGGGGCGTACTTCTTCTTTGCCCCGGACGGAGACAGGATCATCTTTGCGGACTCGCCGCAGTCCCACGACACCTCTTCCCTCACGGTGAGCTATTCGCCCGCCACGGGTCTGGAAGGCGAGAAACGGGAGGAGGTGCTCACCGCCTTCACCATGGCGCAGACCCCCCTGCCACGCCGCGTGGTGGTGCGTACCTTTGACTGGAAGAATCCCCTGAAGGTCGTACTGGGCATGGCCGATGTGGCCGCCGAGGGCATGGGCGACGTCTACCTGACCAGTGAAAACGTGGAAAGCGATGCCGAAGCCACGCGCATCGCCAAGATCCGCGCCGAGGAACTTCTCTGCCGCAGCCGCCAGTTTTCAGGCGCGGGGGCCGTGCCCCTGCTCCGGCCCGGCGTTGTCTTCACCCTGGAGCGCCACTACAACCCGGCCGTCAACCGCAGCTACATGGTCACCGAGATCACCCACGAAGGCGGGCAGGAGGCCTTCCTTTCCCTGGGCCTGGGCATTCCCCTGCGCGATGCCGCGGAGCATCTCTTCTACCGCAACAGCTTTTCCTGCATCGAGGACGACCGGCCCTACCGCCCGGCCCGCACGGCGCCGCGCGCCAGCATCCCCGGCGTCATCCGCGCCTTTGTGGACGGAGCGGGCTCCGGCGCGCGCGCCGAAATGGACGAGTACGGGCGCTACAAGCTGCTCTTTCCCTTTGACGTTTCCGGGCGCAAGGCCGGCAACGCCTCCTGCTGGGTGCGCATGGCCCAGCCGCAGGTGGGCAAAGACCACGGGATGAGCTTCCCCCTGCTGCCCGGCGCGGAAGTGACCGTGGCCTTTTTGAACGGCAACCCGGACCGCCCCGTCATCACCGGCGCCCTGCCCAACGGCGAAACCGGGGCCATTACCGGTCAGGGCAACGTCAATTTCTCCGGCATCCGCACGCCGGGCGGCAACCAGATCACCTTCAACGATACGGATACGCACCAGGGCATTTCCCTGCAGACGCCCTCCGGCCTCGGACTCACCATGACCGCAGGCTCCCTTGGAGCCACCACGCAGCACCAGGACCTGGGGCTGGACATCGCTTCCGTCTGCGGCAATGAAATCGCCAATGTGGGCAAGGCGCTCGTCACCGGCTGCAAAACGGTTTCCCTCGCCACACAGAACTGGTACTCCCTGGTGGCCGCCTTAATCACCATGCTTCAGAACGGCATCACCGGTCCGCTGAACAGCCTGGCTGCCGATGCCGCCAAAGACAAGGATCAAAAGAAATCGGAAACGTACAAATGGGCCAGCGACGGTGTCAAAACAGCCACCCTGGCGGCCAGCACCGTGGCCTCCGCCATCAATACACTGACAAGCCCGGGCAACGATTACGGCGTTTCGCTCATAGGCTCCGGCGGAATCTCCAGGTCCACCCTCCAGGTCTGGCCCAGCCCGTGGAAGATGATACCTTCCATTGTCACCTGGACCCTGGCGCGCGCGACCCAGTTCATCGCGGAGGGAGTGGATTCCGTCATGGAAGCCAACGAGGAACAGAAATCGGCTGACAAGGCGAAAAAAAACGCCCAGGATAAACTGAAAAAAGACTTGGAAAACGCCGGCGAAACACTCCCCGCCAACCCTACGGAACAGGATTACAAAGATAAATACAATGACGCAGTCACCAAACTCACCGAGGCTCTGTCCCAAGCCATAAAGGATGGCGACGCCGATCAGGTGCTGAAACTGCAGGCCCAGCTCGCGGAATTGCAGAATGACTATGACGCCCTCTTTACTGAAGGCAGTGAATCCTATTACGGGAATACCGAATCCTATTACAAATCTGCCAAGGCGGATACCCAGCGCAGGGCCATGGTCTCCGCCACCGCAGAGATGCTGCCGGAGATCGTGGCCGTTGTTTTGCAGTCCATAGCGCTCGGGAAGGGGCGGGGCAAGGAACACGGAGGCGTCAGCCTCTACTCAGAGGACAAAAACATCAACCTGGATGCCCTGAGAACCATTTCCCTGCACTCCGGGGCCGGCATTTTCCTGAATACGGACAGGGGCACCGGCAAAGGAACATGGGGCATTGGAGCTACCAATAACGACATAATCTCGGGCACCCAAACAATCGGCACCCTCCAACCCTTTGTGGCCGTCAAAACGGCCAACCGCTATGTGGAAGCCAACACCAACCGGGAAAAATATGGCATGTCCCAAAGGTTTGCCAATTACGAAAAGATCCAGCATACCGACGGCAAGGATTATATCACCGTGACCAAAGACCATGCGGTCATCCATGCGAAAAACGTCATCCTAGAGGCAAACACCAACGCCCCAATGCCCTCGGTGGCTGTCAATCCTGATGGCATTTTGCTCTCAGCGAACAACGCTGCCTTCTGTATTTCCCTGAATACCCAAGACGAAAAACTCGGCCTGACACAAGGGGGGGCCAGCATCGAACTGGATAACGCCGGGAAGATCGGAATAAAAAGCAAAGAGGGCGCAACGCTCACCATGAACGAGGATCTCGTGCTTGTTCCCAAGGGAGGCAAGGAGGCCGTTATTGATAAGATCCACGTGAAAGGTTCCACGCTGACGGCGGACGGAGGAGGCATCATAGACCTGGGCGACGGACAAGTGAAAATCATGGGCACACCGGCCTCACCGATATTGGCGGAAGTGAGCACCCTGAAATCCGACCTCGAAAAGCAGAAAACCGCTATCGATCAGGCCAAAACCGCCGCCGAGACTGCTGCTGCGGAAGCCCAAGCCTCCGCGGAAGCGGCCGCCGCCTCGGCCAAGGCCGCCCAGGAGGCCCAGGAGGCCATAGAGGCAGCCAAAAATGTGGCTTCTTCAGGTCAATAAGGACGGTGAAACACATCTGTTGACAGGGCGGAAAAAGCGCGTCATCCTATTGAAGCGGAAGCGTATCCGCACAACCGCCGATCGCGGAAAGGATAATTGGTATGGGACAGGCCCTGCCTTCACACAGCCTGGAAACAATGCTCGTCAGGGGAACCGTCCAGGTCACGGACGGCAATCAGGTCCTTCTTGCCGGAAGCGG
>JAILGY010000162.1:0-15591 GCA_024696325.1 bacterium
CTTATGTGTTCCACTACCGACAGATCGTGCGAAATGAACAGATAGGTCAGGCCGAAACGCCGCTGGATATCCTGAAACAGGGCGACGATCTGCGCCTGAATGGAAACGTCCAGCGCGGAAAGCGGCTCGTCGGCGACAATCACCTCGGGCTGTACCGCCAGTGCCCGGGCAATCCCGATGCGCTGCCGCTGTCCTCCGGAAAACTCGTGTGGAAAGCGATCCATATGCTCCGCCTTCAGGCCCACCGTTTCCAGAAGCGCCGCCACCCGTTCGCGAATCTGCGCCCGGGGTGCCAGTTTGTGGATAAGCAAAGCCTCACCGATGGCGCTGCCTATTCGCAAGCGCGGATTGAGCGATGAAAAGGGATCCTGAAAAACCATCTGCATGCGTTTGCGAAAGGGGCGCAGCTCCTTGGGGCTCAGCCGCGCCAGATCCACGCCGTCAAAACGGATCTCTCCGCAGTCCGGATCGACAAGCCGCATTAAAAGCCGCGCCACTGTCGACTTGCCACATCCCGATTCCCCGACCAGGCCCAGCGTTTCGCCGGCGTGCAGATCGAAGGATACGTCGTTCACCGCATGCAGACGGCTGGCGTTCCGCCCCAGCAGCGGCGAGGCGATTACAAAGGATTTGCTCAGATTGCGCACCTCTATCAGGTTGTTTTCCATCGCCCGCTCCGTATAAAATCAGCAAAATCAACGCTGTGCGCTCCAGTTTAGCAGTTCGGGCCACAACTTCCAAGCAAACGGCGAAAAAAGAAAAGGATAATGGCGCGCGCCTCACAGCTCTGCTAACATTCCTCCATGCAGACAAGGCCTGCGGCAATTTTCATCAAGGGAGACTTCGAGCAAAATCACAAGGAGAGACGAGAATATGACAGACCATGACAATGGGGGACATGCCCGTCACACCGCACCAGACCATGTCCCCGACGGCCACAGAGAGAAAACGTGGGAACACTTCCGGCAGGATGTCGCGGAATGCACGGCCTTTCTGAAGCAGCGGCTCGGCGCGCCGCTGGATGTCATTATCCAGCTGGGCACCGGTTTGGCCGAACTGGCGGACAGCCTGCAAGACGCCGTCACCTTCTCCTATGCCGAGCTGCCCCACTTTCCGCATGCCACAGTGGAAAGCCACAGCGGCAACCTGGTCGTGGGCCAGATTGCCGGAAAAAATGTGGCTGTCCTGCAGGGCCGTTTTCACTATTACGAAGGGTACAGCGCCCGAAGGGTAGGCTTTCCCATCCGGGTGCTTTCGCAGCTGGGCGCAAAAACCGCGATCATCACCAATGCCAGCGGCGGTCTGAATCCGGCCTTTCATCCCGGTGATATCATGCTGGCCCAGGATCACATCAACTTCCTGCCGGACAACCCGCTGCGCGGTCCCAATGCGGACGAGTGGGGGCCGCGCTTTCCCGACTGCTCGGAGGTCTATGACGAAGCCTTGAGACAGGCGTTTATGGAAAGCTCCGCCGCCCTGGGTTTCTGGCTGAAGAGCGGCGTCTACATCTGCGTGCCCGGCCCCAGTCTGGAAACACCCGCGGAGACCCGCTTCTTCCGCATGGCAGGCGCGGACGCCATCGGCATGTCGTCAATACCCGAGGTCCTTACCGCACGGCATGCGGGGCTCAGAATCGCCATGATCTCGGTCATCACCAATGTCAACAATCCGGACAAATTCGTGCCCATTCATTTTGAGGATATCGTCAACGCTGCCCGGGCGGCCGAACCACGCCTGCGCCAGCTCATTCTGCACTTCCTGGAAAATTCCGAAAGGATTTGAAAACCATGTCCCCTTCTCCATTGCTGCTGAGCGCGGATCATCTGATCCGCTCCGCGGAAGCGCCCCCGACCAGGGATAATGCACTGCTCATTGAAGACGGCCGCATTCGGTCAATCGGCCCCAAAGAAGAACTGGCCATGCAGTTTCCGCAGGCCGAACGGCTGCATACACCAGGCGGCCTCATCATGCCGGGACTTGTCAACCTGCACACGCACGCGGCCATGGCGCTTTTTCGCGGGCTGGCCGACGACCTGCCGCTCATGCGGTGGCTTCAAGACTACATCTTCCCGGTGGAAAAAACGCTCACCGCCGATATGGTACGAACAGGAACCCTGCTTTCCTGCTGCGAGATGATCAAAAGCGGCACAACCAGTTTCTGCGACATGTACCTGTTCGCCGGGGCTGTGGCCCAGGCCGCGGAGCAAAGCGGCCTGCGCGTCTGGCTGGGCGAGGTCATTTATGATTTTCCCTCGCCCTGTTACGGTCCGGTGGAGCGGGGTATTGAACTCACCAGGGAGCTCGCCACCCGCTATCGCGAGCATCCACTTATCAATGCAACTGCCGTCGCACATGCGGTCTATACCTGCGCGCCCAGTCTCATCCAGAAGATGGCGGAAATCGCGAATTCGGCGAACATTCTGCTGAACATCCATCTGTCTGAAAACGCCGAGGAAATTGCCACCTGCCGGAAGAGCTACGGCAAGAGCCCGGTGCAACACCTGGAAGATTTGGGCGTCCTGAACGAAAATCTCATCGCCGACCATTGCGTCATGGTCGACGAGGCGGACCTGGCGCTCATGGCCAAACGGCGGGTGAAAGTCGCGCACTGCCCACAGTCCAACATGAAACTGGGCTCCGGCATCGCGCCGGTGGATAAAATGCTCGCCCAGGGCATCTGCGTGGGACTGGGCACCGATGGCAGCGCCTCCAACAACACGGTGGACATGTTCGCCGAAATGAACGTCATGGCCAAGATCCACAAGGCCCGGCGGGAAGATCCCCTGCCGGTGAGCGCCTCCCAGGCGCTCCACGCCGCCACGCTGGGCGGGGCGAAAGCTCTGGGGGCGGAAACGCTTATCGGCAGCCTTGAAGTGGGTAAAAAGGCGGACTGCATCGTGCTGGACATGAACCAACCCCATCTGACCCCGATGTACAATCCCGTCTCGCATCTGGTCTATGCGGTGAAAGGCGGGGATGTGCTCCACAGCATCGTCAATGGCCGTCTGCTCATGCGCGACCGTCGCCTGCTGACTCTGGACGAAACGGCGATCCTGCAGAAGGCGCGGGAACTGGCGAAACGGATCGGACGAATTGTTGAAACCGGAAGCACTTCGAAATAAGAGAAGATTGAACTATACCAAGAGGTGATTCATGGGAGAACAGGAGATGAAATTTGTGGTCTTTGTGATCCATGCACTGGCGGAAGCATGGAGCAAATCATCAGGACAGGTATATAAAAAGCTCAACGATACTGGCATCTTGGATAATTATATTGTTTCATGTTACGATGTGCTTCATACTTTGGGCAAACAATATCTGATTCAGGATATTACCGATTTCGTAAAAGAAAAAGGGATTGAAACATGATCGTCTATCATGGCTCAACCTTGGAAATCCAGAAGCCGGATATACGGCACTCCAAACCTTTTTTGGATTTTGGCATGGGGTTTTATGTAACAACATTCCGAGAGCAGGCAGAACGATGGGCTCTCAGAAAGGCTATGCGTCTTTCCAAAAAGGCAGTTATCAATATTTATGAAATGGACAATATATCTTCTTTCAAAATAAAGAGATTCCACGATACGGATAAAGATTGGTTGCAATTTGTTTGTAATTGCAGAAACGGAAGAGATGTATACAAATATTTTGATATAATTATTGGCAGTGTTGCAAACGATGATGTATTCAAATGTGTCAGTATGTATATGGATGGTATATGGGATGAAAATCGGACTCTTGATGAGCTTCGATTTTACAAAAAGAATGACCAAATTGCATTATTAAACCAATATACTATTGATAAGGTATTAACCTTCTTAAACTCGTATGAGATACCATAATGATTGACAAAAATAAATTAAACAATATATACAGAGAAATACTTGACGAAAAAATAATCTATCATATTGCAGATTTAGAAAAAATATCTTTACGTCAAGCAATGGATATCTATTACAAGAGTAAACTATCAAAACAGATTTATGATGGAGATTACGGCATAGAAAATCTTGACTACAAATATCTTGCGCAAGATCTGATTGAAAATGAACCGGAGTTGTTTAATGAAAATATAAAAATTACATCATGAGCTACAGCTATCCGACGTCGGTACATACTGAAGAACACTGAATATGAACAGTGTAACTGACCTGGCAGCAAACGACAAATTTGTTTCGAAAAGGAGACATACCGTGAGTACAAGCAACATTCCCTACAAAATCTACCTGGAAGAGCACGAGATTCCAAAACAGTGGTACAACCTGCGAGCGGACATGAAGAACAAACCCGCGCCGCTGATTCATCCCGGCACAAGAAAACCGCTGACAGCGGAAGAAATGGAACCGATTTTCTGCAAGGAGCTGGTGAAACAGGAACTGGACGACACCAATCCCTACATCGACATTCCCCAGCCGATCCTGGATTTTTACCAGATGTACCGTCCCGCGCCGCTCGTCCACGCGACCTTTCTCGAAAAGGCGCTGGGTACCCCCGCGCAGATCTACTACAAGTTCGAGGGCAACAACACCTCCGGCTCCCACAAGCTGAACTCCGCGATCGCCCAGGCGTATTACGCCAAGGAACAGGGTCTGAAAGGCGTGACGACAGAGACCGGCGCCGGACAGTGGGGAACGGCGCTTTCGATGGCCTGCGCCTTTTTCAACCTTGACTGCCTCGTCTACATGGTCAAGGTGAGCTACGAGCAAAAGCCCTTCCGCCGTGAGGTCATGCGCACCTACGGAGCGACCGTGACGCCCTCTCCTTCCATGGACACAAACGTCGGCAGAAAGATCAACGCGGAGCATCCCGGCACAGGCGGATCACTGGGCTGCGCGATTTCCGAGGCGGTCGAGGCAGCAGTCTCGAAGGAGGGCTACCGTTATGTGCTGGGCAGCGTGCTGAATCAGGTCCTGCTGCACCAGTCGGTGATCGGCCTCGAAACCTATACCGCCTGTAAAAAATACGGCATCAAACCCGACATCATCATCGGCTGTGCCGGCGGCGGTTCCAACCTTGGCGGGCTGATAGCGCCGTTTATGGGCGAAAAACTGCGTGGCGAAGCGGATTACCGCTTCATCGCGATCGAGCCGGCAAGCTGTCCGTCCCTGACGCGCGGCAGATATGCCTATGACTTCGCGGACACGGGCCAGGTCTGCCCAATGGCGAAAATGTACACGCTGGGACACAACTTCATCCCCTCCCCCAACCACGCCGGCGGCCTGCGCTACCACGGCATGAGCCCGATACTCTCGCAGCTCTATGCGGATGGTTTCATGGAGGCAAAAAGCTACGAGCAGACCGAGGTTTTTGAGGCGGCAACGCTCTTTGCACGCGCTGAGGGTACGCTTCCCGCTCCGGAATCTTCGCACGCGATCAAGGGCGCGATTGACGAAGCCCTGAAATGCAAGGAAACCGGCGAAGCCAAAACGATTATCTTCGGCCTCACCGGCACGGGCTACTTTGACCTGTTCGCCTACCAGAAGTACAACGACGGCGAAATGACGGACTACGTACCAAACGACGAGGATCTCGAACAGGGATTCGCCACGATTCCGCAATAAGCGGTACAAAAAAACGCCGCCTTTTGCAGTGCAGAAGGCGGCGTTTCATTGTCAGATAATACAAAATGGCGTCGCTTGAGAAGACAAACCGATAGCGATTCATTGCAATTCGCGTAGCCTGCTGACGCAACGCGCCAAACTGGGTGCCTTCTGCACTGCCGCATCGATATTCCAGAAACTTTCAACAAATTCGCTCAACATTGGAACATACAGACGCCCAACCACACCACTGCTTCCTTCCGGAGGAACAAGCGCTTCCCGGACAGCACGTTTTTTCGACGATCGGGCCAAATTCACCAACGTTCTTTTAGGGTCAGACAATTCTTCCGGTTTATCAGGAATTTTGCTTCGAGCAATACGCAGAAAATTCGAAAGCCCCGCCGCATCCGCCAATAGCCAGCTTTCCAGCTCCGGCACCGCAAAACGATATAGAAAGGCACGATGCCTTACACTTTCTGCCTGGTATTCAATCAATGCCTGAGGCACACAAGCACACCCAGAATCCATAAAATCGGTCAGCACCAGCACGCCATCCCCACCCATGACAAGCGGCGCATACTTGTATGCTTTGCGTCTGATATTGCCACATCCTCGCAAAGGGTACTCCATCCCGGCACTGTGCCCACAATGACCAATCAACTTCCGCCCCACCGGCAATTCCAACTGCCCCTCAACAATCAGATGAATGTTCATGATGGGAAAGACATCTCAAATTGTGTGTGGGTATTGGTTTTGGGCAAGCAGACATCCGCCGCGGTCAATCCTTTTTGAAAAAGCGCGATTTCATCTTTGCCGGGCAAAACTACTTGCGTACCCTCATCGCCGGGAACCAGCCTCAATACCTCTTCAGGCTGAATGCCTACATCCGCAAGCAAGGCTTCCGAGTGGGTCGAAAGAACAATTTGCCGCCGGTTTCGACTACCTTGGGCAAGACGGGCAAAAATTCCAGGGAGTTGTCTGACGATAGACTCATGCAGGGAAAGCTCGGGCTCTTCCAGCAATAAAGGACCGCCTTTTTCCAGAAGCGTCCAGAACAATGCCAATAGGCGCAAAGTGCCGTCGGAGAATTGTGACTGATCCTGAAAAGCGCCTTGGGGCCTCCAATGACTGTACTTTGCCTGCAAATGTGCCTCTCCGGTCTTTTCATCCATAATCGCCGACAGATCCGTCAATTGTGGCACCACGGCTTTTAGAGCCTCATTCATTCTCCGTAGACGTGCATCCCGAGTGTTTTTAGGCGTATTCCAGAGTTGCAGCACAAAATCCCGGCCAAAAGGATCTCTTTCCACTGGCGCGGAAGAAAAAGCACGGGGATCGCGCACTGCCTGCGGCACGATATGACGATAGACGATGCTGCGCAGAAAATCGGCAACAGGCCTAAATTCCTTGTTGGCATTGACTTGTTCCAGCGCGGTTTGCGTTAAACGCTGTTCATCTCTCTCATCCTCGGCATCCGGACGGTTCAGCAAAATCCGCTCACCCTCCTGCACAAACTCTTCTGCAACAAGAGGAATCTGACGGCCGGCCTGCACTTTCCCTTTCAGTTTCAGGCGATAAAACCATGCGCCCCTGTCCAGGCTGACGGCCAAGGCCACATCGGAATCCCTCCGGGCAGACAGGCAACGCAAAGCGCTCAAACCACCGCGCTGGGCGACCGCCTTGTCCAAGCCGTCTTCCGCCACATCCCGCAGAAAGCGCAATGCATCCAAAAAATTCGACTTTCCCGAAGCGTTCGGACCAATCAGAAAAACACGGGATTCCAGAGGAACATCTATCTCATGAAAATTTTTCCAGTTTTTCAAAAGAAGTTGGGAAATGATCATGGCAGAGCCTCGCGCAGCGTACTGTCAAGGACAGGAACTTTGGACATATCTTCTCCCCATATTGGGCATTGAAATAATCGGCACAGGGGACACTGCAAACAACTGAAACAACGAACGCGGGGCGGACACGATGTTTCCATCAGCGCCGCCCCGGTAAAATATGGCAAAAGTTGAGAAGTTATGGCTGATAGACGTAGCTCCAGGTTTCGGTCAGCACGTCTTCGCCGCGTTTCAGGAAGGCCCGCAGCTCCACCGCGTTTTTGCGCTGATCGGCCGGAACATGGCTCTGGTCGATTTCAAAGACCAGCCGCCACTGGTTGTTGCGGAGGTTTTTGTGAAGCTGGTGTTCCGTCACCTTCGCGTTGGGGCTGACGTCCACTACCGCATGCAGGGGCTCGTCTTCCGGCATGGCGGCCAAAGCTTCTCCCGAAAATTCCACCACGAACTTCTTGCGATCCTCGCCCTTTCCGGCGGCGGTGTAGGTGGCGGTCACCCATCCTGCGGGCGGACGTTTGCCATCGGAGAAGTAGTGCCAGATCATGCGGTAGTCAAAGCGCAGGGGTTCGCCAACTGCCGGCGGTGTTTCCGGCGTCCAGAAGGCCACGATGTTGTCGTTGATTTCCTCGTCGCTGGGGATCATGAAGAGCATAAGCCGGCCCTTGCCCCACTGGTTGCTCGGCTCAATCCAGAGGCTGGGGCGGTTTTCGTAGTTGCTCTCCATGTCAAGATAGTGATCGTAGTTTTGATCGCGTTTCATAAGCCCGAAACCACGAGGATTGGTATCGCCGAACGAGGTCACCACCAGAGAGGACGGATTGACCAGCGGCCGCCACAGCCATTCGCCGTAGCCGGTTTCCATCATCAGGCCGTCGGAATCGTGGACTTCCGGCCGGAAATCGTCGCCTTTACGCTTGGAGGTGTTTTCACCGTAGAAGAACATGCTGGTCATGGGTGCCACACCCAGCTGCTGGATAACCCGGCGCGGGAACAGCGTGCTCTTTACTTCCATAACGGTCTGCTTGCCAGGGTAAATGACGAATTCATAGGCGCCTGTCAGACTGGGACCATCCAGCAGAGCATAGACGGTCAGCACCTTGGCGTCGGGAGCCGGCTTGACGATCCAGAACTTGCGGAAATCCGGGAATTCCTCGCCACTCGGCAGCCAGGTATCAACGGCAATGCCGCGTGCCGACAGGCCGTAGTTAATGTCCTGGCAAACCGCGCGGAAGTAGCTGGCGCCCACGAAGACCGCCACTTCATCCTGGTATTCGGGCTTGTTGATGGGATAGTGAACCCTGAATCCGGCAAATCCGAGATCGCCGGGCACCATCGCCTTGACCTTGTCGCTCTTGTAGTCAAACAGCTCGCGCGAAAAAGGAAACTGGTGCGCTTCACCCAGATTGTCGATGATGTTGATCTCGACGGAGTTCTTGTAGTAGAGCCCGGGATGGAAAAACTGCAGCGAGAAAGGCAGCCCCTCGTCACGCCACAGCGCCTTGGCAGGGATAAAGCGGATGTCACGCCACTGATCGTAGTTGATGTTCAAAAGCCTTTCGGGAATTTCGCCGCTGCGATCGACATAGTCCTTGGCCGCGACCGCTTTCGCCTCCTCCACCACGGTTTCATAGGTAAAGGCGGCCCAGGCTGCCGAGGGCAGCCAGAGTGCCAGCACGAGGAGTGGCAGGATGCGATGAAAACGTGCAGATGACATGTTCTTTCTCCTTTCTCCGGTTATTCTGGTTGATTGACAGGAAAAATGCCTCAAGTTTTATGGGGTAGTCCAGAGGGTACGCAGTTCCCGTGCCGCCGCTTCAATATCCGGCTGCGCGACTATCGCGCTCACAACGACGATACCGTCGGCCTTGCCCTTGAGCGGCGCAAGATTGTCACGCTTGATGCCGCCTATCGCCACAATCGGGATGGAAACCGCCGCCCGGATCGCCTCCAATGTTTCCAGCGTGATGACCGAGGTGTCCTTCTTGGTGGCGGTGGGATAGATGGCGCCCACGCCCAGGTAGTTCGCCCCGGCTTGTTCGGCCTCCCGCGCCATCGCCACGGTTTTGGCGGAAACGCCGATAATCATGTCGGGGCCGACCATTTGGCGCACCACCGCGCAGGGCAGATCGCTCTGTCCAACATGGACGCCGTCCGCCTTCACGGCCAGCGCGATATCCACACGGTCGTTCACAATAAAGGTCACGCCGTGTTTCCTGGTCATTTCGCGCAGACGCAGCGCTTCCTCGTAAAAGTCCCGTGAGGAGCAGTTCTTTTCACGAAGCTGCACCACGCTTACGCCGCCGGCAATGGCGCGTTCCACGCATTCCTCGATGCTGGCGCAGCTCATCAGAGCGCGATCGGTGCAGAGATAGAGCGAATAGTCGATATCAGTTTTCATGGAGCTTTGCCCTTTCCTGAAGAGTGGTTTCATCCAGATTGCCCAGTGCATCCAGAATTGCGGAGTGAAAACTGCCCAAACCAATATGTCCGGCACGTTCCCGGGCAATATCGCCGGCAATGCCCATGGAAAGCACACCGCCAGCCGCAGCCACCAGCATGTCTGTCGTGGCTGCCGCCCAGGCTCCCACCAGGGCGGTGGTGGCGCAACCCATGCCGGTCAGGCGGGCCTGCAGCGGCGTGCCGTTGTGGATGGTTGCCAGCCGGGTGCCATCCGTCACAATATCCACCGCTCCGGTGAGAGCGACCACGCAACTGTGGGCGCGCGCCACCTCGCGGGTAATGTCCTCAAGCTCCTCCAATGTGCTATGCGAGGCGCTGTCCACGCCCTTGACGCTGGAAACACGGTGCCCGATGAAGGAAATTTCCGCCGCATTGCCCCGCAGCACCGCGAGCTGCACTTCATCAAACAGCCGGCGCACCGTTTCGTTGCGCAACGTTGCGCCACCCACCCCTACCGGATCCAGAATGACCGGTATGCCGCGTGCATTGGCACTGCGTCCGGCGCACAGCATCGCCTCGGCGACGCGGGGGTTGAGCGTGCCGATGTTGAGTACCAGTGCGGAAGCGGCTATGGAAATTTCCTCCATTTCCTCCACCGCGTCGGCCATGATGGGAGAGGCTCCCAAAGCCAGCTGGACGTTGGCGCAATCGGTAACCGTCACGTAGTTGGTGATGTTGTGAACCAGGGGGTTGCGCTCACGCAAAGTGGTCAGGGTCGCGGCAATGTTGTCAATCAACATGGGTCTTCTCCTTATCGGGCAATGCCTCGTTCCTGAAAAATCGCAGCGGAATGTTTCAGAAACTTCCCAACGAAATGCCAAAGTCGAAGCCTCTTTTTCCTGCCCCTTTTTCAGGCCGAAAAAAGTTTGCACAAGGATCTTCTCTCCATGACTTGTACTTGTTTGAACAGGAAAAAGCAAGAAAGCCGCAGAACTTACAACCGGGATGTCTTGACGTTCCCGGCAACGGAGCCTACATACTGAAAGCCCCTGTCAAAAACGAAAAATCCGCCATTTCAAGGCGTATATCTTTGAAGAAAGAAAATGCCATGTCATTTCCCAAAACTCCTGTATCATTACGATGGCTTGTCCTGTTGTGCCTTGCGGCGCTCTCGTTGTCCGGATGCCTGGCCCTGCATGGGCTACGGGAAAAGCCCAGCGTTTCGCTATCCGATATCCAGCTTAAACAGGTCGGACTGCTGGAAAACGCCGTCGTGGTTTGGTTGCGGGTCATGAACCCCAACGACGTGTCCATTGACATTAAAAACATTACCTGCAGCCTGTCGCTGAACGGCAAATCTTTCGCCCGGGGTATAACCGCGAACAGTTCCCGGGTGGAACCTTGCAGTTCCGTAGTGGTGCCGGTAGAGATCTACATTTCGACGCTGGACACGGCCAGCGCCCTGAAACGCACGCTGCTGCTCAGTATAAAGGGGAACGCCACACATTACGCTCTGGAAGGTACTCTTACGATAAACGTTTACGGTTTTACGATGAATATTCCCTTTTCCAGTACGGGCGAAATATCGATGGCCAAGCTGAGCGACAGCGTCAAATTTTGGCAATAAAACGCTGACGGGCATTTGCGCATTTTATTTGGGGAGAAAAGAATATGCCGCCTTTAAAAACTCGTGTCCCATGGGGATGGCTTGTCGTGACGTGCTTTGCGGCGCTCGCGTTGGCCGGATGCTGGTTCCTGTTCAACCTGAAGCAGCCCGAAGTATCGGTTGCCGATATCCAGATCAAAAAGACTGACGGACTGGCGATCGATGTCTCGTTGCTGATCAAAAACCCCAACGGCGTGGGTCTCGATATTCAGACTGTTACCGGCAACCTGTCGATGAACGGCAAATCCCTCGCCCGGGCAAGCGCGGACAGTTTCCGGCTGGAGCCGCACAATTCCGTAGTAGTACCGGTGAAGATCCGTAGTGCGACAATGGATGCGGCCAGCGCTCTCATAGGCATACTGCAAGGCAGGCCTGCCACACTGGAAGGTGTACTGACGGTAAATGTTCCCTATTGGGGGCCCGTGAAGGTGCCCTTTTCCAGTACAGGCTCTCTGCGGCTCAGCATGCGGGGCAGCTACGAACTGGAAGGCACTCTGACGGTTCATTTTCCCTGGTGGGGGCCAGTGAAAATACCTTTTTCCCATACAAACAAAACATAGATGGGCAGTGCCCAACCGGGACGTCTTGATCTTTCCGGCAATGGGGCGCACCTGTCAAAAAATGAGAATCCGTCCTTTCAAAGCGCACACCTTCGAAGGGAGAAAAGACCATGTCATTTTCAAAAACGCTCGTATCTTTACGATGGGTCGTTGTGTTGTGTCTCGCAGCACTCGCGTTATCCGGATACTGGGCCTTACCTGTCTCGAAGGCGTTCGCGTTCGTATCTGTCTCCGATATCAAGACAACTGACGGGCTGGAGGTCGAGATCTCGTTGCAGATTGAGAACCCCTACGACGTGGGCTGCGATATTCGAAGCGTTACCGGCGATTTGTCACTGAACGGCGTAGTCATCGCCCACGCAACCGCGGATAACTTCCGGCTAAAACCTCGCGAATCCACAGTGGTGCCGGTGAAGATCCGCAGTTCGACGGATGATACGTCCTACACTCTAGCTCTAATAAGCGCACTGATACTGCAAGGCGAACCTGTCAACTACGAGTTGAAAGGCGAGCTGAGGGTAAAAAAGCCGAAGGTGAAAAAACATCGGTGGTCAGTGAATATACCCATTTCAAAGAAGGTGCACTTTTCCTGTACAGGCTCACTGCGGCTCAGTATGCAGGGCAAAACCATACATTACGATCTGGAAAACACTCTGAAGGTGAAAAAACCCTCTTGGTGGCCAGGGGAGTGGTGGCCAGGGAAGATATCTTTTCCCAATACAGGCGAAAAAACTATAACCGAGCTGATGGGCAGCAGCATCAAATTATCCGGAGGCAAATTCCAGCCCAACCAGTACGAAGTATCGATCTCCGATATCCAGATCAAGACGACCAACGGGCTGGAAGTTGATGTTTCGTTGCTGATCAAAAACCCCAGTGGTGTGGGCTGCGACATTCAAAGCCTTACCGGTGATCTGTCGCTGAACAACTTGGCCGTCGCCCAGGCAACTGTGAACAGTTTCCGTCTGGAGCCTCATAATTCTGTCGTGGTACCAGTGAAGATTACGATGGATATGCCCAAGGCTCTAGCTCTCATAAGCAGACTGATACTGGAAAACAAGCCTGCCAATTACGAGTTAAAAGGCGCACTGAGGGTGAAAGATCTCTCCTGGCAATTAGTGAAGGCACCCTTTCCAGAGGATGTGGCCTTTTCCTCTACAGGCTCACTGCGACTCGGTATACAGGACAAGACCATCCATCACTACGATCTGAAAAACACACTAACAGTGAATGTTAAACCCGTGGTATCCGCTCATGCTATTCCTGAATGGTTTGAACCAAATGTGTATCTGACCAATAAGCTTCATCAGCTTGGCGATGGCCAGACTCGGGACAGTATGATTCAGGAACTCAACAAAGCCGGATATTTTGGTGATGAAGGCTATTACCGGCATTTTCTGGATTGGGGAAATCATGAAAATGTAAGTCCGAATAAATGTTTTGATGTTGAATACTATTTCGAAAGCAAACTTGCCCAACTGCAAAGGGTGGATCCTGCTGGACATTGGACGTTGGAGAGCATCAAAAAGAGCTTTGAGAAAGAGGGTTTATCGGCGTGGGATCATTACACGCACTACGGTATGGAAGAAGGCATCGATCCGTGCAAGGATTTTTCCACAACAAAATACCTTGAGGCAAAGCTCACTTCACTTCAAAGTGCCGATCCCAGCTGGACCAAGGAAAGGATGATAAGGGCTTTTCAGGCAGCAAATCTCAATCCGGTTGCACATTACTATGCGTATGGTGTGCATGAAAATCTTGCCTACAGGCCAAATTGCTCAAAATCCAAATGATCCACCAATTGATGATGGAGGCAAATGATGAGGTGTTTCCATTTGTTAGACAACTGTTAGCCTGTTTATAGTTTGATCACGGCAGTCGAAAACGTGCCCGGAACAGGGATACATGTAAGGAACCTGTCAAAAAATGAGAATCCATCTTCTCAAAACGCATAGCTTCGAGAGGAGAAAATATATGTCATTTCCAAAAATTATCGTATCATTACGATGGTTTGTCTTGATATGTCTCGCGGCGCTCGCGTTGTCCGGATGCGGGCTCCTGCCCGACATAAAAGCGCCGCCCAAAGTATTATCAGCCTCCAATATTCAGATCAAAGAGACCGATTCAGGGCATATGGTCGTAGTTTCGTTGCAGGTCATGAACCCCAACGACGCAAACCTCGACATTCAGAGTATTCGCTGTGGTCTGGTGCTGAACATGAACGACAAGGAATTCGTCCTGGGGGCGGTCACAGGCGCCTTTACGCTGAATCCCAACAGTTCCATCGAGGTACCGGTAAAGATCCCCGGTTTGACGGCGGATGCGGCCAGTGACCTGGCGCATATACTATGGAGCTGTATTATGGAAGGCAAACCTGTCACCTACGCGCTGAAAGGTGCATTGGTATTGAATTACCTCGGTTTGCCGGCGGAGGTGCTCCTTTTCTGTCAAGGCAGCATGCAGGACAAAACCATACATTACGATCTGGAAAGCACATTAATAGTGAAGCTTCCCTATCTTCCTGATCCGAAGATAGATGTATGGTCTTCCTCCGACGACATATCGATAAACGAGCTGATAGGGTCCCTGCCTATTCAGATCAAGACGACTGACGGGTCGGCGATCGATATCTCATTGCCGATCACCCCCCCTAAGGGCGTACGGTATGACATTCAGAGCATTAGCTGTGGTCTGGCACTGACGGTAAAAGATAAAATCTTCGCTATAAGAACGGCCACAGGCGCCTTTACGCCGAAACCCGACAGTTCCGTCGAGGTGCCGGTACAGATCTCCAGTTTGACTGCGGATAAGGTCGGTGACCTGGCGTACATACTGTGGAGCTGTATTGTAGAAGGCGAACCTGCCATCTACTCGCTACAAAAAGGCTCATTGGCGTTGAATTTCCACGGTTCACCGGTGAATGTACCCTTTTCCAGTACAGGCATATTACGATTCAGGACGAAGGACAAAGCCATACATTACGATCTGAAAGGCCCGCTAACGGTGGAGTGGCCTTTTGCCATTACAGGCGAAATACCGATGGGTGACGGTAGCGCCGAGGAATAGATGACGAAAGCTTCCTTCCGAAAGGCGGCAAATCATGTCGCCTTTCTGTGCTTTATCAACGTGCAACCGGGGCCTCTTGACGTTCCCTGCAATGGGGATACATACTTAAGGCACTTGTCAAAAAACGGGAATCCGCCTTTTTAAGGCGCACATCTTTGAAAGGAGAAAAAAGCCATGCTCTATCCAAAAACTCTTGTATCACTACGATGCCTTGCCCTGCTATGTCTCGCGGCGTTCACACTGGCAGGATGCTCGTCTCTGCAAAAACTACCGGAAAAACCCAGCGTATCGGTCTCCGATGTTCAGCTTAAAAAGGCCAGCCTGGTGGAAAATGTGGTCCTGGTCTCGTTACGGGTCATGAACCCCAATGACGCGGGCCTCGACATCAAGGGCATTACCTGTGACCTGGCGCTGAATGGCAAGGACTTCGCCCAAAGCACGACCACAAACGCCTTCCGGCTGGAGCCCAACAGTTCCGTTGAGGTGCCGGTGGAGATCCGCAGTGCGACAGCGGATGC
>JAILGY010000133.1:0-2790 GCA_024696325.1 bacterium
TCGTGCCTCTTCCCCAACGCTGTCTTCACCATCCGCTTCACCGCTCGTCCGCCAATAGTCCAGTACCGCCCGCACAACGGCGATCTCCATCATCTTGCGGTTGCGCTCGTTCTCAAGCCAGGCCTCGTCCACCTCGTCGGGAATCACACCGACTTCCAGCAGCGCTGCGGACATTCGGGTCAGGCGCAGCACCGCCAAACCGTCATAGCGGTAGACGCCCAGGCGAGCATCAAGCAGCGGGCGGTTTTCACCGCGGACCGGATCGGCGTGATAGAGCGCTGGGGGCCGTCCCAGAGGCAGGATGCGGCGGCCAAGCAGCTTGGCAAAGCGCAGGGAATCCGTGAAACGGGGATTCAACAGGGAGACATAGAGCGAATAGCCGCGGAAAGGCTCAAGCGTGCGCTGCGCCTCCACGCCATGTCTGTCGACAAAGCGGGAGATGAACTGCGGCCGGGCGGAGTCGTGATGGATGGAAAGAAACAGCTCCGCCCCTGCCCGGTTGGCCAGCTCCGCCCGCTCCTGCAGGGTGACGGTTTCATCGGGTTTACGGGTGAGCATCACCTTCCAGCCATGGCGTTCCAGCCGTACTTTCAGCTCCGCCGCAAAGCGGTCGTTATAGACGACTTCGTAGATGCCCCGCGCCCCCAAGGCACCGCCCGCAGGCGGCGTATGCCCCGGATCCAGCACGATTAGCGGACGTTCCTCTTTCGGAAGAACGGAAAACGGCAGGGCGCAAAGCCCTGCCGCAAAAACAGCCAGAAAAAAGAAGCGGCGTATCACTTTCACCAGCTGGGCCGGACGATGGCGTCACGGTTGCAGGATCCGGCCGTGCATTCGCGCAGCCGGTCGCGCAGATAGTTGGTGCGCTGCACGTTGACCCGGTAGTTGCAGTCCACGTTGATGGTGCCGGGAGCGGTTTCACAGCGCTGGTCGCGGTAACGGATCCAGTCACGCTGGGTTTGCACCAGCTGTCTGCGGGTAGATTCCGAAAGCTGCTTGCCCAGCTTCTTGTAGACATCGTTCAGTTCCTTGTCCGATTCCACGAACAGTTTGGATTTGCAGTAGGTGCGGTCATAGGAGGCCCGGTAACGGGCGCAGGGATCCTGGCCCCATGCAACGGATGCGGCCATCAGCACAAGTGCGGTGGCAAGAGCGGCTCTGTACAGCATATTTTTCTCCTTTCCTCAAGAATACGAGGGGCGGCATGAAGAAAATGCCCCCCATGGACAAAAAAACTTCTTTTATTTTCCTTTACGCTCCAATCGCGACAATCCACTCTTTCAACGTTCTCAGCTCATCGTCAAAGCACGCGCCGATCTTGTAGAGCTTTTTCCCGCCAGCCTCATAGGGAATCATGTAACCACGCTCGTCAATCTGCGCCAATGCCTCCTGCGCTGTACCTTTCAGTTTGAACTCGAACACATAGACGGCATCCTTCGTCTCCACCACCGCATCGCAACGCCCGGCAGCGCTGCGCTCCTCGGTGCGCACGTCAAAGGCGGCGGCCAGACGGAAGATGAGATAGAACATCGTCTTGTAATGCGCTTCATCCTGTCTTTCCGCATCGTAGGGAATGGAGCTGAAAAAACTGCGCAACAGCTGCATGGCCTTTTCAATGTCGTGATCTTTCAGCGCCATCGTGAGATTGAGCAAAAAAATACTGTCGCCGTCTCTCGTATTGCGGGAATAGTAGGGCATCAGCCCCCGCAAAAAGCCCAGGCGCACCTCTTCGTTGGGAAAGCCAAGGAGATAGGCGGAACCAACGTTTTTTTTGATGGTCAGATAACCGCTCTGGTACAGGATGGGAATCGGAGATTCCGCCTTTTCCGTGGGAGCGTCGAACATTGCGGCATCCGCATAGAAACCTTCCAGATCCTCTGGCCGCAAGGTATATTTGCTCAGCATTTCTGCCAGGTGGGTCGGAGTGCCCGAGGCGTACCAGTAGTTGTCCAGTTTGCCTTTTTGCAGGCATTTGAGAAGGCTGTAAGGATTGTAAATGTCCGGCGAATTTTCGGAAAAATGGTAACCATCGTACTGTCTTTTGAGCATGGCCATGGCTTCTTCAAAATCAACGCCGTACTTTTTGGCCAGAGCCTCCACTTCCGGTCGTAGTTGCGTGCGAATTTCCTCTTCGCTCAGGCCACAGATGCAGGCATACTCATCGTCCATGCTAACGATATTAAGGTTGTTCAACTCGCTGAAGATGCTCAACTGGCTGAACTTGGTGATGCCGGTGAGAAACACGAAACGCAAATGTTCCGCCGATTCCTTGAGCGGGCTGTAGAAACTTCTCAGCATGATCCGCAACTTCTCAAATGACGCCTCGTCCATCACCGTATCCAGCAGGGGAGCGTCGTATTCGTCGATCAAGACAACCGCATTTTGGCCCTTCGCTTTTTTCGCGCGCCGGATCAGGCCATTCAAACGGGAGCCGGGCTGCTTCCCTTCATTGAGATTCCGTCCATATACCTCTTCATAACGCAACAATTGGATGTTCAGACGCTCTTCCAAATCATCCGGTTTCGTGTAGTTTGTTCCGCTCATGTCGAAACGCAATACCGGATACGACACCCAGTCCTGTTCAAGTTTCGCAATGGCGAGTTCCTCGAAGAGTTCCCGGCGCCCCTGAAAATAGGCCTCCAGCGTCGTAACCAGAAGCGATTTGCCGAAGCGGCGCGGCCGCGAGAGGAAAAAGGCCGTGTCGGCGTTAACCATGTGATGGATGATCGCGGTCTTGTCCACATAAACGGTCTTGTTCTCCCGTAAGGTCGGGAAATACGAGGTACCGGT
>JAILGY010000237.1:0-4490 GCA_024696325.1 bacterium
CCCTGTCATCCGCAGCAAATAGAATTTGCCCGTCTCAACATCAACTACACCGTGTTGAGCAAGCGCAAGCTTATTGAACTGGTGACCGGCGGTTACGTCAGCGGCTGGGATGATCCGCGCATGCCGACCCTGAGCGGGATCCGGCGCCGCGGTTACACGCCGGCCGCCGTGCGCAACTTCTGCGAGCGGGTGGGCGTGGCCAAACGTGACAGCTGCGTGGACATGGGCCTGCTGGAGTTCTGCCTGCGCGAGGATCTGGAAAAGAACGCTCCCAGAGCCATGGGGGTTCTGCGTCCTTTGAAACTGGTGATCATCGATTACCCGGAAGACAAGGTGGAGGAACTGGAGGCTCCCTGCCATCCCTCCGACGCCTCGATGGGAATGCGTACCGTGCCTTTTGCCCGCGAGCTGTACATTGAGCGGGACGATTTTATGGACGATCCGCCGCCCAAGTATTTCCGCCTGGCACCGGGGCGGGAAGTACGCCTGCGCTACGCCTATATCGTTCGTTGTGTGGAGGTGATCCACGATGATTCGGGCGAGGTGGTGGAACTGCGCTGCACCCATGATCCGGCCACGCTGAATGCCGCTCCTGCCGACGGCCGCAAGGTCAAGGGGATCATCCACTGGGTGGCGGCGCGCCACGCGCTGGACGCCCAGGTGCGCCTCTACGATCGGCTGTTCGATGTCGAGGATCCGTGCGCGGACAAGAGCGTCGACTACAAGACCCATCTCAACCCGCATTCGCTGGAAGTGCTGGAGGGCTGCAAGGTGGAGCCCTCCCTGCGCGATGCCGCCAGCGGGCGTTGCTGGCAGTTCGAGCGGCTGGGCTACTTCTGCCCCGACAGCCGTGACAGCGCCCCCGGCCATCTGGTGTTCAACCGCGCGGTCACGCTGAAGGACAGCTGGGCCAAGATCGACAAGTCACGAAAGTAACCGTGAAGCTTTTGCCGCTGGCGGGTTGAAGCCCCATTTTCCGGTTCTACTCATGCTGCAGGCGGGCGACGATGGCGTCGTCCGCCTCCGGAAACTCGTAGCCGGAAAGTTCCCCGGGTGTAACCCAGGCATGGGCGCTGACTTCATTTTTTGGATTTTTGTTGCTTTCCTCTTTGCTTTTTGATTGTAGGTCTGCCCCATGCGTACCGGAAACAGATCGTGCAAAATCGGCAATGCCGAGAGGACCCCCCGCGCTCTCCGCGCACTGTTTACGGCGGTGGCCGCGCGCTACGATTTTTTGAACCACTTGCTGTCGCTGGGGCTTGACTTCGGCTGGCGGCGACGGGCGGTGGCGGCCCTGCGCCTTAAGGGCGAGGCGCCGCTGGTGCTGGATATGGCCTGCGGGACCGCGGACATCGCGTTGACTATTGCCCGCCGTTTCCCCCGGGCAAAGATCGTGGCCGAAGATTTCACCTCTGCCATGCTGGAGCGCGGTGCGGAAAAGATCCGCCGGCAGGGCCTGCGCGCGCGGATCTTTCCGGTGCTGGCTTCCTGCGAGGCGATTCCGCACCCCGATCGAACCTTCAACGCGGCGATCATCGCCTTTGGCATCCGCAATGTCGAAAACCGCCCGAAAGGGCTTTCCGAACTTGTCCGTGTACTCAAGCCGGGTGGACGGCTGGTGGTGCTGGAGTTTTCGCCGCCCATCTTTCCGGGATGGCGTCTTTTCTGCCGCGGCTACTGCCGGTATGTGCTGCCCCTTGTGGCGGGGCGTTTTTCCGATCCCCAGGCCTATCGCTATTTGGCACGCTCAATTGAGGAGTTTCCGGATGATGCCCGTTTCCGCGAGCTAATGCGTGCTGCCGGTTGCGTCAAAATTGTGCAGAAAAGACTTTTCCCCGGTCTGGTAACGTTGCATGTTGGCCATAGACCCCATCTTTTTCATCAGGGGCGCTTTTCTCACTGATTGTTGAGAACTTCACCCGGCGACTTGAAGATCTTGACAGGCAGATGCAACAGGCGGCGGAAGATGCCCACAGCCTTGCTGGAGACGGAGCGGACCGGAACCATGTCGGCATCTGGGTCGGAAACGGGTCCGTCCACTTTGAAGAGCGCAAGAAGCAGCGACTGTTCCTTGCCGCCCAGCACCCAGCCGGCGATGGGGATGTTGTTGATGAGTTTGTCTACTGTTCCCAGGGGGCTGATGCCTACCGTCGCGTCAATTTTATCATGGACAAGGTCGGCCTTGCCGGTCATGGAGATCTTCATGGCGTCACTGTCGATCAGCACGTCGTCGGAGGAAAGCACGCCTTTTTCCAGCGAAAGTGAGGCGCTCACCGTGGTAAAGGGCATCCCTTCCTTTGCCATGTCGGGGAATTGCATTTTGAAGAGTTGGGAAACGTTCAGCAGCGAGAACACCTTGGAAATAATGTGAAACTGTTTGAGCACGCCGCTGTGGATTTCCCCGTGGAAACGCCCGTGGGAGGTTGGCAGAAAATTGGCGTCCGCCGGGCATTCGAGCAGTATATCTCCCCGCAGACGGCCGGTGGCGATGCTGGAGATGCGCAGCAGCTTCGTGCTGAGGGTTTCGGCGTCAAAATCTTCCAGATGGCTGGAAATACGCAGTCGCGCCGGTCCTTTTGAACGCGGATCAATGAGGACTTGACCGATCCCGTAGCCTTGGCCGCAGTGCAGCGTTATCGGATGGATCACCACCAGTTTGTCGCGCAGATGCAGTTCTCCTTTGGCGTCGTGAAAAGGCAGGCCGAGAATGGAACCTTTGGCGGCTGCCATTTCGATGGCGAGAGCAACGTCCTTGTCGCCAGAATCCTCCTTGGGTTTTGGGCGTTTGGGGGCTCTCCAGAGATCGATGACCTCGTCGATCACGGCGTTCTCCGAAACGATGCGCAGAAAGACTTCCGGTTTGCTGAAGTGGCGTACAAAACCGTTAACCGTGGCTTTTGTGCCCTGCTTGAGCGTGACGGAAATGTTTTCAAAAAGAATTTCGTCATTTTGGATGGCGAGAGCTCCGTTCACATTGTACACGTAGTCCTGATCGGAGCGGAACACCAGTTCATCCGCGCGCGCCTTCGGGCTGGAAAGGCTGATGCGCAGTTTGGGCTGCCTGAAATCTTTGAGCGTGGCGGAAGCGCGTATCGCCGAAGTGCCAATCCGTCCACTGAGCTCCCGGGCGCTTGCGCTGTCTGGAGTAAAATCAATCGTGCCGGAAATGTTGTTGAGATCCGCCAGCATGTCGATGGTGTGCAGGCCCGCCTTGTTCAGGCGCAGTTTTCCTGAAAAAGCGGGCGGCTTTTTCGGGGTGATGCCCAGATCGATGTCGGCGCTTGCCTGTCCCTGAAGCCGGAAGCGCTGCAGCCTGGGTTCCAGTTTAACCAGGGAGGCGAGCTCCAGATCGGCAAGCTGCAGGCGCAGCCTGAAATCTCGCGGATTGGTCTTCTTTCCCGCGCCGGTGGCATTGAGACGGAACATGCCGGCGTTCAGTTCGCCCCTGGTGAGCTTCCAGTCCTCCGGGCCGATGTCTCCCTCCAGAAGCAGTTTCCCCAGAAGATCCAAACCATTTTTGACCAGGATTTCGCGGATGTCGGTTTTCAGCTGCAGGTGGGCGCTCTTGCTTTTTTCCTTCCAGAGGGCGCCAAGCTCTACCGCAAGCGTTGCGGGCAGGCGCGGTTTGAAGGCGGTATTGGGTAGCAGGGTGCTCAAATGCGCGAGCGGCACGACGGCGCGGGCAGTCAGTGCGGGAACGTTTTTCCAGTCTTCCAGCGCGGCATTAAAGGTAAGCGGCAGCTTGTTCCAGGCAAAGCGGCCGTTTTCCAGCAGGATTTTTTCCGGTGTGGCGTGCAGCTCGCCCGAGCCCTGTTTCAGGGTATCGCCGTTGGGCAGGGCAATTTCGAACTGTTCCAGATGCGCGTCAAGCTGAACCGGCATCAGGGCCTGCGGGAGCTTTCCCTGCAAGGTGCAGGAGCTGATGGCCACCTTGCCCCTTTTGATGAAAGGGCGGACCTTTTGCGGAAGCCAGGGGGAGAGGTCGCACAGGGGGCTTGTCAACGTGCCGTTGAGTAAAAGGCCCTGTGGACCTGGCTTCAGGTGCATGGCGCCATTTATGACCATCTTGGGGAAACGCAAGTCCAGGACGGGAAAGCTTTGCATGTCCTGGGAGCTGATCCAGAGGGTGTCAAGCGTACAGGGCGCCAGCACGGGAAACTTCTGCTCATGGACAACGAGACGTGGATCGCCGGTGAGCTGGATTTCCACTGCGAGGCCGGTAGCGGGCTGGCCGTGGGCGCTGGCCTGGAGGTCGAAGGAGCCATCCAGACGGGTGCCGGGCAGGGCCAGCATGGTGCTCAGAAAAGGCCCGGAAAGCTGCTGGAAATGGCATTGTGCCATCACTGTCCAGTCACGCCAGAGAGGTGCCTCCGTCAGGCTCATGTTTCCGGAAAATGAGGCGTCTGCCGCCTGCCCCTGCGCGATTTTGCCGGAAAATTGCGTCAGGTTGCCTTTTTGCTGCCAAGACCCGTCCAGTGAGCGGATCGTGA
>JAILGY010000001.1:0-2714 GCA_024696325.1 bacterium
CAGCCCTTCCGAGCCTTCCTTCTTGATCTTTTGGGGTGCAATCCGCGCCGGGCGGTAATCCGCCACCGCCGCCGCCATGATGACGATGCTCGCCTCATCAAGCCAGTCGAGCACCGCCTGGCGCATCTCGCAGGCGCTTTCTACCATCACGCATTGCGCCAGTTCCGGAGGCTCAAGCGCTACCGGCCCGGAAACCAGCAGGACCCGGGCGCCCAGCTTTACAGCCTCCCGAGCCAGAGCATAGCCCATTTTGCCCGAGGAAAAGTTGCCGACAAAGCGCACCGGATCGATGCGCTCCCATGTGGGTCCCGCACTGATCAATACGGTTTCGCCCCGCAGGAGCGCGTTTTCGCCCAAAAGTTCCGCCGCCTTGGCTGCCACCTTCTCCGGCGCTGGAAACTTGCCCTTCCCTTCCCGGCCGCAGGCCAGCATGCCGGTTGCCGGTTCCAGCACACAGGCGCCGTGCCGTTCCAGCCTGCGCAGATTTTCCTGCACCAGCGGATTTTCCCACATGTGGACGTTCATCGCCGGCGCCCACAGCACCTTCGCCCTCGTGGCGACAAGCAGCGTGGAAAGTGGATCGTCGGCAATGGCGCAAGCCGCCTTGCCGATCATGTTGGCGGTTGCCGGGGCGACCAGTACCAGATCGGCGCGTTCCGCAAGCGCGATGTGGCCGATTCCGCCATCCGGCAAGAGCTCAAACATGTCGGTGTAGACCGGATGCCCCGAAAGCGTCTCAAAGGTGAGCGGTGTCACAAAGCGTTGTGCGCTTTCAGTCATCACGACAAAAACCTCCGCTCCTGTGTGAATCAACAGACGCATGACCTCCACTGCCTTGTACACGGCAATGCCGCCGCAAACGCCCAGAACCACCGTTTTACCCTTCAAGGCACGCAAATCGGGACTTTTCATCTTTGCTTATCCTTTCCCTAAAGGCGGAAAAACCAGCCTAAAAAAACCTTTTCTTCCAAGTAAGAAACTCCAACAAAAAAGGCGCGGTTACAAGCGGAACCGCACCTTTTTCCCAAAGTTCCCAAGGCCTCGTTAGCCCCCCTCTCCGAGGGGGGAAAGGCGGCGAAGCCGTCAGGGGGGAGTTGCAATACGGCATTCATGACTCCCCCTACTTTCACCGCTTCGCTGGAAAGTCAGCTTCGCTGACAGCCCCCTCTGAGAGGGGGCCTCCATGCTATTCCCCTATTCTTTCTTCCCCAGGCCCAGGCGCTTCACCGCGTCCTCGCGCATCTTGTACTTCAGCACCTTGCCGGCGGCGTTCATCGGGAAGGTGCCGGTGAACTCAATGTACTTCGGCACCTTGTGGCGCGCGAGATGGGACATGATGTACTCGCGCATCTCCGGTTCACTCACCTTTTGGCCCTCCTTCAGGATGATCAGCGCCATCGCTTCTTCGCCATAACGTTCATCCGGCACACCGATAACCTGCACATCCTGAACGGCGGGATGCGTGTAGATGAACTCCTCGATCTCCTTGGGATAGATATTTTCGCCGCCACGGATGATCATGTCCTTCAAACGCCCGGTTACGCGGTAGTTTCCGGCCTCGTCACAGCAGACAATATCTCCGGAGTGAAGCCAGCCTTCCACATCCACGGTTTCCCGCGTGGCATCCGGCATCTTGTAGTAGCCACGCATCGTGTTGTAACCACGCGAACAGAACTCGCCGTTGACGTTCGGGCCGACTTCCTTCCCGGTCTCCGGATCGATGACCTTGCACTGGACATGCGGAAAGGCGTAACCCACGGTCTCCGTCCGTACCTCCAGGCTATCCGTCCAGGCGGACATGGTGCTTCCGGGAGAGGATTCGGTCTGTCCATAGACGCTGACGATGCCCAGCATGTGCATCTCGTCCGGCTCGGCCGCGCGCCGCATCAGCTCCGGCGGGCAGCCGGAACCCGCCATGATGCCGGTACGCATGTGCGAGAAATCGGTCTTCCGGTAGTCCGGATGGTTGAACATCGCGATAAACATCGTCGGCACCCCGTTGAAGCAGGTGATCTTCTCCTGATGAATGCAGGACAGCGAGGCTTTCGCGTTGAAGTAGGGCATGGGGCTCATCGTCGAGCCGTGCGTCATGGAGGAGGTCATGGAAAGCACCATGCCGAAGCAGTGGAACATCGGCACCTGAATCATCATGCGATCCGCGGTGGAAAGCCCCATGCGGTCGCCGATGCACTTGCCGTTGTTGACCACGTTGTAGTGCGTGAGCATCACGCCCTTGGGGAAGCCGGTCGTACCGGAGGTGTACTGCATGTTGCAGACATCGCCGCTCTTCACCTTTGCTGCCATCCGCAGAATCTCCGCCTTCGGCACCATGTTGGCGCGCGCCATTGCCTCCTCGAAGGTCAGGCAGCCCTTTTCACGGAAGCCGACCGTGATGACGTTGCGCAGGAAGGGCAGGCGTTTGCAGTGCAGCGGTTCGCCGGGCACGCTGCTGGCTATCTCCGGACAAATCTCGTTGATGATCTGCCGGTAGTTGGAATCCAGAGCTCTTTCGATCATCACCACCGTATGCGTGTCCGACTGGCGAAAGAGGTACTCCGCCTCGTGGATCTTGTAGGCCGTGTTGACCGTAACCAGCACCGCGCCGATTTTCGTGGTCGCCCAGAAGGTGATATACCAGGCGGGCACGTTCGTCGCCCAGATGGCGACCTTCGAACCGGCCTTCACGCCCAGGGACACCAGAGCCCGCGCGAAGT
>JAILGY010000018.1:0-2887 GCA_024696325.1 bacterium
CCAGGCACTCCACGAGGTCCCGCGATCGGGAAGCGGCAGACCTTCATAGGCCGCCTGCAGATCGGGTACGAGGATTCGCCAGGAAACGCCGTCCACAACCAGATGGTGAATGACCAGAAGCAGTCTTCCCGCTTCCCCGCCGCAGTCGAACCAGACCGCACGCAGCATATCGCCGGTTTCAATGCTGAGGCTGCGTTGAGTCTGTTCGCTCACGTTTTTCAAACATTCGCGGCGTTCTTCAACGGAAAGGGCGCCGCAGTCCACGACCTGCAGGAGGCTGGCAGGAATCGGCGCGGCAAGGGCAGGAGATTGCCCATCCGGAAAACTCAGATGCAGGGCCGCGTGGTGTTCCACAAGCCGTTTCAGTGCCTCTTCCAGCCGTTCCCTGTCCAGATGCGGCGGCACGTTGAGCAGCAAGGACTGGTTGAAGTGGTTGCGCTCACCGCCTTCCTGCTCGAAGAACCAGTTCTGAATGGGCGTAAGCGGCGCCTCGGCAAGCGGGCTGACACCAAAGATCTCCTGCTCGGGGCGTACCCGCGCGCAGAGTTCTTCAAGCCGTGGTGCCTTGAAGACATCGCGCACCGAGAGATGCAGTCCCTTCGAGCGGGCCTGGGCCACCAGCTGCAGGGCCAAAATGCTGTCGCCGCCCGCCTCGAAGAAGTGATCGTCAAGACCCACACGCTCAAGGCCCAAAATTTTTGCACAGAGGGTACAAAGTGTTTCTTCGCTCTGCGTACGCGGCGGACGGTACTCCCTGTGGGAAACCGTCTCCGGATGCGGCAGGCTCTTCCGGTCCGCCTTCCCGCTTGCGGTCAGCGGCAGGGCGGAAAGGTTCATAAAGGCCGCCGGAATCATGTAGTCGGGAAGCTTTTCCGCCAGGAAACTGCGAAGCTGCGCAAAGTCGCAGTTGCCCACGACATAGGCGCAGAGCCGCTGATGACCCTTTTCTCCAAAGGGATTGACCAGCACATCTCGCACTCCCGGAAAGTCCCGGATCGCCGCTTCAATCTCGCCCAGCTCAATGCGGAAACCACGGATCTTCACCTGCTGGTCGATGCGGCCCAGATACTCGATCTCGCCGTTTTCCAGACGGCGCGCCCAGTCGCCGGTCTTGTAGAGCCGGCCTTCTCCGAAAGGATTGGGAAGGAAACGCTCCGCCGTCAACTCGGGACGGTTGAGATAGCCGCGCGCAACACCCGCGCCGCCAACATAAATTTCCCCGGGCACCTTGAGCGGTTGGGGTTGACCATTGGCATCAAGAATGAAAAGCTTCAGCGGAGCCAAGGGTCTGCCAATGTTGGAGATACCGATGCTCATGTCCTGCATCTCTATCGTCTTCCAGGTAACATGCACGGTGGTCTCGGTAATGCCGTACATATTGACGATGCGGGTCTGCGGATAACGTGCCGCCCAGTCGCGCACAACACCTGGGTAGAGGGCTTCCGCGCCAAAGATCAGATAACGCACCGCAAGCGGCAGCGCGCGCCGCATGGCAACCGCGCTCAACTGCGTAAAGTAGGAGGGAATCTGGTTAAGCACCGTGACCTGCTCGCGATGAAGCAAACCGAGAAAGGCCTCGGGATCCTTGGCTGTTCCATCGTCCACCACGACCAGGCGTCCACCGAAAAGCAAAGCGCCGAACAGCTCCCAGACAGAAAAATCGAAGGCGCAGGAGTGGAAAAGCGTCCACACATCTCCGGGGCCAAAATCATAAGGAAGGTGGTTGTTCAACAGAAGCTGGACAACGTTGCGCTGCTCCACCATCACGCCTTTCGGGCGGCCGGTGGAACCGGAGGTATAGATGACATAAGCTAGATTTTCCGGTCGTATTGTCACCTTCGGGGCACAGGCATTCAGGCCTGGCAGCTCATCCAAAAAGATAAAAGGGCTCTCCGTACCGGCGTGACTCAAGGCCTGCAGATTTTGGGCCAGTACACGTGTGGTGAGCACAGCCTGCGGATGGGCATCTTCAAGGATGAAAGCCAGTCGCTCGGACGGGGCGTGCAGATCGAGCGGCAAATAGGCGCAACCCGCTTTGAGCACGCCCAAAATGGCCGCTACCTGTTCGCTTCCGCGTTCCAGATAGATACCCACCAGAAGATCGGAACTCTCTTTGGGCAAAATTTCCCGCACAAGCTGCGCAATCCGGTTGGCGCGCGCATCCAGCTGCGCATAGGTCAGGTGCGTTGCGCCTGCAACGAGGGCGATGGCATCGGGAGTGCGCGCCACCTGTGTGGCAAAGCGTCCTGCCAGCGTTTCCTCCTGCGGCCAAACCACATCGGGCATTTCAAAACCCGCCACCATTTGCCTGTACTCCGTTTCATCCAGCAAGGCAGCTTCGCGTACCGGGCATTGCGGCGTCTTCACAATGGTTTTTGCCAGATGACAGAAGTGGCGCGCCATACGCGCGGCAGTCTCTTCCGTGAAAAGATCGGTGCTGTACTCCAAATTTCCAGTCAGTCCGTCACCGCTTTCGCTCAAGTTGAGGAGAAGATCAAACTTGGCGAAGGCGAAGTCCGCTTCCAGAGGCTTCGTTTTCAGGCCGGGCAGATTGAGCAATAAACTTGCGGTATCGTCCAGCGCGAACATGGTCTGGAAGATGGGGGCATGAGAGGTATCCCGGTGCGGAGCCAGTTCTTCCACCAGCTTTTCGAAGGGCAGATCTTGATGGGCATACGCGGCAAGCGCTGTCTTGCGCGTACGCTCCAGAAGATCGAGGAACGTGGGATTGCCGCTCAAGGTATGACGCAGCGGCAGGGCATTCACGAAGAACCCGATGGTGCCTTCAACTTCCGGACGGGAGCGGCCCGCAACCGGTATTCCGACCACGAGATCTTCCATCCCGCTGTAACGGGAAAGAAAGACCGCCCAAAGGGTTTCCAGCGCC
>JAILGY010000137.1:0-4236 GCA_024696325.1 bacterium
TCGCCCCGGTAGAGTTTCAGCACATCGCCCAACACAATGGAAAGTGACCAACCATCCAGTGTTATGTGATGGTTAACGAGCACGATTTCCCATGCCCGATCCTCCACCTGAAAGATGGCCAGCCTTAACAGGGGTGCCTGCGCCAAATCGAAGGATTGGTCAAGCCATGGATGATGTATTTCTTCCGTAAGGGTGCTGTTCCCAAAAGAACGGCGATCCTCAAAGAGGAAGGGAAGTTCCACATGCGAAAGAATCGCCGCAAAGTCACTCTCTTCGGGAGGTATTGTCATTCGCAACACCTGATGACGTGCAAGCACCTGCTGCCAGGCAGCACGAAAACGCTCCGGATCAAAATGACCTTCCGCGCGCAGCCGCAGTTCAAGCTGATAGGCTCTCTCATCGGCACGAGTGTGGAACAGTATGCCCTGCTGTAGCGGAGTCAGAGGCAATACTGTTTCCAGTTGTGGATAGCGCTTGCTCAGGAAAGCTTCGACCTCCGGTGGAATTGCCGCCCTGGACGCATCGCTCTGCAAAATTGGCTCAACAGAATCATGGGCCACCCGCGCACAGAGATCTTCAAGGCGTGGTGTCTTGAAGATGTCACGCACCGAGAGATGCAGTCCCTTCGAGCGGGCCTGGGCCACCAGCTGCAGGGCCAGAATACTGTCGCCGCCCGCCTCGAAGAAGTGATCGTCAAGCCCCACACACTCAAGACCCAAAATTTTTGCGCAGAGGGTACAAAGTGTTTCTTCGCTCTGCGTACGCGGTGGACGGTACTCCCGGTGGGAAACCGTCTCCGGATGCGGCAGGCTCTTCCGGTCCGCCTTCCCGCTTGCGGTCAGCGGCAGGGTGGAAAGGTTCATAAAGGCCGCCGGAATCATGTAGTCGGGAAGCTTCTCCGCCAGGAAACTGCGGAGCTGCGCAAAGTCGCAGTCGCCCACGACATAGGCGCAGAGCCGCTGATGCCCCTTTTCTCCAAAGGGATTGACCAGCACGTCGCGCACTCCCGGAAAGTCCCGGATCGCCGCTTCAATCTCGCCCAGCTCGATGCGGAAACCACGGATCTTCACCTGCTGGTCGATGCGGCCCAGATACTCAATCTCGCCGTTTTCCAGACGGCGCGCCCAGTCACCGGTCCTGTAGAGCCGGCCTTCTCCGAAGGGATTGGAGAGAAAGCGCTCCGCCGTCAACTCGGGACGGTTGAGATATCCGCGGGCCACCTGAACTCCGCCGATGTACAACTCACCGGGAACTCCAAAGGGCTGCGGCTCGCCACGACGGTCAAGGATGTACAGTTGAGTGTTGTCGATAGCGCGTCCAATGGTTTTAATGCGCGGCGTTTCCTGAGGACAGGGGTAGCAGGAGACTTCGATGCTGGCTTCCGTAGGACCATAAAGATCGTGCAGGCTTGCACCGGCAACAGGACGTAGTACGCGATTGAAACGCGCCACCAGCTCTTTGGACACCGCCTCGCCGCTGGTAAAAACACGTCTCAGCGATGCACAACCAGCACGATCCTCCGGTGAAGCTTCCAGATGATCAAGAAAAGCCTCAAGCATGGAGGCGACAAAATGAATGCTGGTGATGCGGCGTTCGGCAATGGTTGCGGCGATACGCTGGGGGTCTTTTTCCGCGCCAGGATCCAGCATGTGAAGTGCTGCACCGCCCAGCCAGCCGCCGTAAAGTTCCGGCACTGATACATCAAAAGTGATGGGCGTTTTGTGCAGAATGACATCCTGGGATGTATAGGGCAGAACCCGCTGCAACCAGCACAAGCGGTTAACGACGCCGCGCTGTTCCACCATCACGCCTTTGGGACGGCCGGTGGAACCGGAAGTATAGATGATATAGGCCAAATCTGTGGGGACAAGCAGCGGAGAGAGGTTCTCCGGAGAAAAACTCTCAAGATCGCTTGCATCCAGCAGAAGTCGCGCAACTCCTTGAGGCAGGCACGCGGCCTGTTTTCGAGTGCTGACCACCAGGGCAACATCGGCGTCGCGTAATTCAAAGTCCAGGCGTTCGGCCGGATGGCCCGGATCGAGCGGCAGATAGGCGCAACCGGCCTTATGGATTCCCAGAAGCGCCGCTACCCGCTCGACACTGCGTTCCACGCAGAGCCCGACAATTGGTTGGGACAGCGCTTGCAAACCAGAATGTAGACGTCCGATATCCGCAAGCGAGGAACGCACCGCAGAGGCGATCCGATTGGAGAGCGCATTGAGCTCGGCATACTTCAGACGCTTTGTCGCATCGCTGACCGCCAGTGCTTCCGGTGTCTGCGCAGCCTGTTCCTCAAAGAGCTGGGGCAGAGTCTTTTCCTGGGGAAAGGCAGTTTGGGTTGCGTTGCAGGCATACAGGAGCTGTGCACGCTCCGTTTCATTCAGCAGGGGAAGGCACAGTGCCTGTTGGGCGGTATTGTCCAGCGCCGCACGGATCATGCGGGCAAGCCATAGCAAAATATGAGCGGCACCCTGTGCATCATAACGCTGTCGGTCGTAGCCGAGTTTCAGCGTGAGCGACTTTCCCGGAAGAGCGGTCAGCGTCAACGGATAAGGGGGAGCCTCAATGCCTTCACTTGCGGTTATGGCAAATCCGGCTTCCCTGCCAAACAGCTTTTCATCTACCGGATAATTTTCATAGATAAAAAGCGTGTCAAAAAGCGAGCTTCCCTTCGGAATGGAGGCCTGTGCCTGCACCTGGTGCAATGGGGCATATTCGGGACGTTCGCTCAAAAAGGTTGTCGCCGTACGTACCAATTGGTCTACAGTGGCATCAATATGCAGACGCACAGGTACGGTGTTGATAAACATGCCCACCATTCTCTCGGCACCGGCCAGTTCTGCCGGGCGTCCGGCAACCACGTTGCCAAACACAACATCATCGCGATCGGAAAGCCGTCCCAACAGCACGGCCCAGAGTACCTGCAAAAAGGTTGACGGCGTGGAACGCAGCGCCCGGGCCGTTTGTTCCAGCCTGAAGGTTTCCTCCGCTGTAAACACGAGCGTCTCTTCCCCAAAACCGTTCTGCGGTACCATTACCGGCAGATCAATCCGGTTGGGCGTATCGAAGTCTTCGAGCTCCTTGCGCCACCAGTCCAGCGCCGCTGCAAGGGGACGGCTCTGCAGCCAGGCACTATACGTTGAAAGTGAAGGCGCCTCGGGCAAGGGCTGACCGGAGTAATGACGAAAAACCTCTGCCACAACCAGGGCCAGCGACCAACCATCCAGAACGATATGATGGCAGGTAAGGATCATCTCCCAAGCTTTTTCTGCAACCTGCACCACCGCAATTTTCAGGAGAGGCGCCACATCCAGCGCAAAGCCCCGAGCGCGCTCGTGCTCTATAAAAGTATCAATTTTTTCATGAAGTTGTGCTGAAGGAAACGCCCGCCAGTCTTCCAACAGGAAAGGCATGGGCACTTTGCGGCATACCACCGCGAAAGCAGTTTCGTTGAGGGGAATCGCCACACGCAGGGCCTGATGGCGCTCCATGATCTCCTCCCAGGCTTTCCGGAAACGTTCCGGATCGAAATCGCCCTCAATACGCAATTTCAGCTGTACCTGATAGGCGCTTTTATCCTCCTGGGAGAGAAACAGGATCCCCTGCTGGAGGGGAGTAAGCGGCAAAACGGTTTCCAGCTGTGGATACTGCTTGCGGAAACGTTCACCCAACGCCGATGTATCAAGAGTCTCTCCAGCTTCGCCCGACAGGGTGGATTCGGCCAGAGGAGCAACACGCAGGGCCAGTCCTTCCACATCCGGTGACTGGAAAATATCGCGTACGCTGAGGATAATGCCATGCGCTCGTGCCTGGGCTATGAGCTGCAGTGCCAGGATGCTGTCGCCGCCGAGTTCAAAGAAGTTGTCGTTGGGACCAACATGCTCAAGCTGAAGAACCTGGGCAAAGAGCGTGCAGAGCAGGATCTCCGCGTCACTGCTCGCCTTGCGCCCTCCCGCACTCTCTCCTTCCAAAACCGGCGCGGGCAGATGTTTCCTGTCCGCCTTCCCGCTTGCGGTCAGCGGCAGGGCAGGGAGCTTCATAAAGGCTGCCGGAACCATATACTCGGGCAGCTTTTCCCTCAGGAAGCCGCGCAGCCGGGCAAAATCGCACTCGCCCACGACATAGGCGCAGAGCCGCTGCTGCCCCTTCGCTCCAAAGGGATGGACCAGCACATCCTTCACGCCCTCAAAGCCACGGATCACCGCTTCAATCTCTCCCGGCTCGATGCGGAATCCG
>JAILGY010000077.1:0-13370 GCA_024696325.1 bacterium
GCCGCATCCGGCACCTCGGTACAGGCGGGATGCAGTTCCGGCAGCGGCGGCGGCGCGACCCCCTGGCCGGCAAGCCAGCTCACCAGCTCCGCCGGATAGACGAGCGCCGTCACTTCCTTTGCCCGCCGTCCGATCAGGCAGTCGCCCGCAAGCCGTAAGCCGCTTTCCTCTTCCACCAGCAGGGTCTTGTGCCAGGAGCAGCGAGAAAGCGCCGTCACGTTCCTGATAACATGCCCACTGACGAGCGGGCAATGAGGCGTCGGCTCAAGCCCGCTGACCGCGCACAGCGGATGGTTTTCCAGGGAGGAAATCTCTTTACGCGGCGGAGAAGTGGAAGGCGCCAGAGCCCGAAACAGATCGAAGAGCAGCGGGCCCGCCTGCCTGGTGCCCGAAATTCCCTTCACCACCTTGCCATCCGGATTGCCCGTCCAGACACCAATGGCCAGATCCCGACTCACTCCCAACGCCCAGGCGTCCCGGTGACCGAAGGACGTGCCGGTTTTCCAGGCCACCGCCGGCACATCGCGGGTCAGATTCCAGCCATCCGGCAGTTCCGGACGCCGCACATCCTGCAAAATATCCAGCGTCAGCGCGCAGGCCGCAGGTGAAAGCCAGGGAAACACAGGTTCCGGCTTCCCCTTCCCAAGCCAGCGTATCCGCCGCATTCTCCCGCCATCCGCAAGAGAGGCATACATATTGACCAGTTCCAGAAGCCTTACCTCGCAGCCGCCCAGGGCCAGCGCCAGTCCGTAATCTCGATCGCCCTGCAGCGTGGTCAGCCCACCCGCGCGCAGCAGTTCCTTGAAAGCCGCATCGCCCACGGCGCTCAGCAGCCGCACCGCCGGTACATTGAGCGATCGCGCCAGCGCATCATGGGCGGAAACCGCCCCATAGAAAAGGTGATCATAGTTTTCCGGCGCATAACCGGCAAAATCCGTGGGCACATCCAGAAGCCGCGTTTCCGGCGCTATAATTCCGCGCGCAAAGGCCAGCGCGTACAAAAACGGCTTGAGCGCCGACCCGGGCGAACGACGAGAACGTACATTGTCCACCATGCCCTGATGAAGCTCATCCCAAAAGTCGATATTGCCCACCCAGGCGAGCACTTCCCGGCTGGCAACGTCCAGAGCCACCATCGCCGCGCCGTGAATACCGGCGCGGCGCAAAAACATGGAGCGCGTCCGCAGCCGTTCTTCCGCAAGCCTCTGCAAACGGACGTCCAGCGTCGTCACCCAAACCCCATTGTCTGCGGCGGCATTGTTCAAATTCCGGCGGCGCGCCTCCTGCGCCAGCCACTGGCAGAAATGCGGGGCCAGGAAAGGCAGGGAGGGGCGTTTCCCCGGCAAAGGCTCCAGACGGGCCGCCGCCACCCGCTGCGGTGTAAAGGCGCCGCTTGCGGCCAAACGCTCCAGTGCCCGATCGCGCACTCCGCGGGCGGTTCCAGGGTTGCGAAAGGGATCGTAACGAACGGGAGAGCGCGGCAAAACCGCCAGCAGCGCCGCTTCCCCCAGCGAAAGCCTTTTGGGATCCTTCCCGAAATAACGCCAGGAAGCCGCACCCACTCCGGAGACATTGCCGCCGAAAGGAGCCAGATTGATGTACCAGGTCAGGATCTGCCGCTTGGAATAGTGGCAGGTGAGCTGCACCGCGCGCAGGGATTCGATGATCTTGGCGAGGATCGTTCGCCGTCTTGGAACGGCCAGCCGCGCAACCTGCATGGTGATTGTGGAAGCGCCGCTCACAACCCGCGCGCGCCGCAGATTGGAGAAGAAAGCCCGGGCAACCGCCAGCGGATCGACACCGGGATGGTGATAAAAGCGCCGGTCTTCCAGCTGGACGATTGCCGTAAGCAGTTCCGGCGTCACTTCCTCCAGCGTCACCGGAAAACGCCAGCAGCCATCCGGAGCAAGGAAAAAGCGCAGCGGCTCGCCCCGGCGATCCAGGATCCGCAGGGACGGAGCAAGCTGCAGCCGTTCCACGGGAAATGGGAAAACGGCATCCAGAAGAAGCGCTCCCAGCGCCAGCATCGCGCCGGCTATCACAATTTTCCAGAAAATCCGCATAGAGCGCACCTGTTGCAAAAATTGAGATGGAATTGTCTCTCCACCTTTTCTTCAACTTTCGTTACAATAAAGAGTTGGTATAATGTCACAGTTTCATCCCCTTTTTCTCTTTTCTTTTCTCATGGAGGCATGACATGGATCCCAAAAATCCGGTCCCAGCGCAAACAACAGTAGGGCCACGCCGATTTTGGCCCAAAAACGTGCTTATTGCGATTCTATGCCTGGTGATTCTGGGGCAGGCGTGGTACATCGCCGAGCTCAAACATGCCTCCGGCGGCAAGGCGCCGGAGGCGCGCAAGATCGCGGTGACCAGCACACAAGTGGATGATCGGGCGCGCACGACCATTTCGGTAGAGTTCGATCAGCCGGTGCCCGAAGCGGTGCGTACCGCAAAATTCCCGGCCACGATCACTCCGCAGGTTGCCGGCGTCTGGACATGGTCCAACCCGTGCGTCCTGCGTTTTCTGGCGGAACAGCCCCTGCCGCTCAACTCCGTGTACGATCTGGCGCTGGATGCGGATCTTTTTCCGGACACCCTGCTGAACGGAGAACGGCAGTGGGAGGTGCCGGTGGGAGACTTCCGCGTGGTCAAATGCAATCTGGACGAAGAGGCTTCCAGTGCCGGTCCCGATCAGGTTGAAATCATCGGAAGGGTGGAATTCAATTCGTCCGTGGATCCGGAAGAGCTGCTCAAGGCACTGCGATTGACCGATGCGGACGGCAGCGAGATCAAACTGGGCCTGGAAACCTCGTGGCGGACTTCCAGCCTTTCCTTTCGCAGTGCGCCGGTACGCAAAACCCCGCAGGAACGCGAACTGACCTTGAGCATCGCCGCAACGCTAACACCGCATGACGCCACTCTGACACTGGGAAAAAGTTACAGCAAAAGCATCGCCGTCAAACTGGACCCGGTGCTGCACATCCGAAGCTTCACGGCGGACAATATCCGCGAGGGGGCGAAAGTCGGCCTGTTCTTTTCCGCACCGGTCTCACTTGAAAAATTGCGGCAGGCGCTGACCATCACGCCTGAGGTGGAAGATCTTCAAATTGCAGTTGAGGGCTCGCAGGCGGCAATAACCGGCAAGATGAAACCCGGCACCAGCTATATGCTGACGCTGCGCGGCGGTTTCGCGGCGGAGGACGGCGCACTGCTGGAAAAGGACTGGCGCGGTTCCGCCAACATTCCCAATCTGGAGCCCAATGCGGACTTCAAGGCGCGCGGCATGTTTCTGCCGAGGCAGGGTACGGGCCTTCTGGAAGTGGAGTATGTCAACACAAAGCAGATCTCGGTGGATGTAAGCCGGATCTTTCCCTCCAACCTGATGTCGTTTTTTGAAGATTATGGGTATTCGGTGTTCGGCGACGAAAGCGACACCGATTCGGTGCCCTACCATCTGGGCAGCCATCTGCGGCATGTAAACTATCAGGTAGAGGCGCCTCCCAACCAGAAACAAACCCGCACGCTGAATATGCGCGAACTGCTCCCCGACGCGCCAGGGCTCTACAAGCTGCTCATTTCCACACCAGGAGGAAACGGCGCTTCCCGCTGGATCCTGCGCACAGATATCGGGCTGGTGGCAAAACGCAGCGGCAGCAGCTACTGGGTATGGGCCCATTCACTGAACACACTTGACGCGCTTTCCGGCCTGGAGGTGCGGATCTTCAGCGACAAGAACCAGCCACTGGGCGTCGCGGTAACCGATCAGAACGGACTGGCCCGATTGTCGCTGCCGGAACGCGAGGAATACGGTCAGCCTTCCATTATCATGGCGACCGGCAAAGGCGGGGATTTCAGCTTTTTGACTTTGGATCACTTCAAGGTGGATACCTCCGGGCTGGATGTCAACGGCATTGATGTCGAAGCTTCCTCCCTGCGCGCCTATGTGTACGGCAAGCGTGATATCTACCGTCCCGGCGAGGTGCTGGAAGGCGTGGTGCTGTTGCGCGACGACCGGATACAGGCTCCGGCGAACGGCCCGCTGGAAGTGCGGCAGCTCGACATGAACGGGCGGCTGGTGCGCAGCCAGCGGTTGACCAGTGCACGCGGCATGGCGGTCTACCGCTTCGACATTCCGGAATGGGCGCAAACCGGCGACTATTCGCTGGAGATCCTGAGCGGAGGCGTGCAGATAGGCGAATACAGCTACAAGGTGGAAGAATTCGTGCCGGATCGCATTGCAGTGGAAGTGGCCGGCACACCGCCACTGGTCCAGGGCGGCGCGCAGCTTGATTTCAGAATCGACGCGCACTACCTGTTCGGCCCGCCGGCGGCCGGACTTGTCGCCACCGCCAAGGCGCGGCTGGTCAGTGCCGGCTTCAGCCCCAAGGGCTTTGAAAAGTACGTCTTTGGCGCCTCCGATCGTTCATTTCAGCCCGTGGATCTTCTGGAAGAGGAGAAAACTCTGGCGGAAAACGGCAGCCAGACCTTTCAGGCAAGCATCCCGGAAGGACTGCATCCGCCTCTGGCGCTGGCCGCAGAACTGACCGGCCATGTACAGGAACAGGGTGGACGCGGCGTGACAGCGCGGCGTTCGGTGCCGGTGCATGTCTATCCATGCTATCCAGGTCTGCTGCGGCCGCAGTCGCAGGACATCAAGCCCCACGTGCCCACGGAATTCGAATTTGTAACCGTCAGCCCCGCTGGAGAACAGATGCCTCATCCGGAACTGGTGGCGACGCTCTACCATGATCGCTGGCAGACGGTGATGCAGAACAGTGACAACGGTTTCAAATTTCAGTCGGTACGGCAATCGGTGGCGGTTGCCACCCAAAAGATCGCCGCCGGCAACGGCTCCGGGCGTTTTACGATGACGTCTCCGGGCGTGGGCTCCTACCGTGTGCATCTGGCCGATCCGAAAGGCGGCGCGGTTGCCGAGCTGGTCGTATACAGCGGCGGCTGGGGATATTCGCCCTGGGCGCTCTCCAATCCGGCACGGCTGGAGCTGATTCCCGACAAAAAGGGATACTACGCGGGCGATACGGCGGAAATCCAGGTTCGTTCGCCCTACTCCGGCAAACTGCTCATTACCGTGGAAGGGCGCGGCGTGGAATATTACAGCGTGCATACCCTCACCGGCAATACCGCGCATATCGAAATTCCGGTACTGGAGGAATGGCGTCCCAATGTTCATCTGACCGCGACGCTGATCCGCAAGGGGGAAGATGTGCTGCCGGGAACGCCGGGCCGGGCCTTTGGCGCGATTCCACTCTTTGTGGACAGCCTTGCCAACAAGATTCCGGTCAAGGTGGCCGTGCCCGAGGAGATACGGCCGGAACGCGACCTGCAGGTGAAAGTGGCCGCAGCGCCCCATTCGCAGGTGACCGTCGCCATCGTGGATGAGGGCATTTTGCAGCTGATCGGCGGCAAGAACCCCGATCCCTTCGGATTCTTCTACGCAACCCGCGGGTTGAATGTCACAAGCTACGACAACTTCGGCCTGCTTTATCCCTTCATCAAAACCGGCCAGCCCCTGGCGGGCGGCGGCGACGAGGAGGGTGGCGAAGCTTCCGGCTTTGTCCGCACGGAAGGGATCCGGCGCATCAAACCCGTGACCTTCTGGTCGGGCGTACTGACAACCGATGATGCGGGCGAAGTGTCACACACCGTTCATCTGCCCAACTTCCAGGGCGCATTGCGGGTCGTGGCGGTGGTCAACCGCGGGCGGATGTTCGGCGTCGGCACAGCTCAGGTGCGGGTTCGTTCGCCGCTGGTCCTCATGGCAACCATGCCCCGGTTCCTGGGTACCGGCGACGAGGTGGAAATTCCCCTGACGCTGCGCAACGATACCGGTTCTTCGGGCGAATTCCAGTTCGAGGTAACGGCTGATGGCCCGGTAACGGTGGGCTCCCTGCCGCCGCTTGCGCTGGAAAATGGCACGGAACGCACCGTCTATCTGCCGCTGCGCAGCGGCGAACAGGAAGGCAAGGTAAGCCTGCGCTGCAATGTCTCGGGCAACGACGAAAGCGCCTGGGCTGAAGAGGAGCTGGATCAGCGCTCGCCGCTGCCGCCGGTGCGGATCATGGAAAACGGTGTGCTAAAAGAGGCCTCCGGCTCCCTGGGCGGTGCGGCTCCCGCCGAGTTGCGGCCGGACACGGTACGGCGCACCCTGCGTCTGTCCGTCTCGCCCCTCGGACGTTTCTCCGCGCGTCTGGATCAACTTCTGGCCTATCCCTACGGCTGCGCCGAGCAGACCACATCGAAGGCCTTTCCCCTGCTGCACTTCGGTGCGCTGGCCCAGGAAATGGCGCCGGAGCATTTCTCGAAGACCGGTGCGGCGGGCCTGGTGCAGACAGCACTGCGGCGTTTGCAAACCATGCAGACCGACTCCGGCGGCTTCGCCTTCTGGGCGGGCGGCAGCGATGCCGATCCATGGATTTCCGCCTACATTGGCCACTTCCTGGTTGAAGCGCAGCGGGCAGGATTTACACTGCCCTCCGGTATGCTGGAAAACAATGTGGACTGGCTGCGGCGACATGTCGCCATCCAGGAAAAGGCTCCCGCCCAACAGGTGGAGAGGGCAGCCTATGCCGCGTATGTGCTGGCTCTGGCAGGACATCCGGACATGGCGGGGCAAAACTTCCTGCGCACACGCTTCGGCGACAAGCTGAGCGGCGTGGCGCGCGCGCTTTTGGCCGGCGCCTACATCGCTTCCGGCCAAAAGGAGGCCGGTCTGCAGCTGCTGCAGGTCACTCCGGCCGCGGATGATCAGCGCCGGGAGACGGGTGGCAATCTCGGTTCCGGCCTGCGTGACCGGGCACTTATCGCCCTGATCCTGCAGGATGCCCTGCCGATTGACGATCCGCGCCTGCTGCAGGTCATAGAGCTGCTCACCCGCGAACTGGAGAGCCAACAGGGCTGCTCCACGCAGGAAACCAGCCTGGCTTTCATGGCTCTGGGCAAATACCTGGCCGCCGCACCTTCCGGGCGTCCCTTCTCCGGCACGCTGACGGCGGAATCCTTTGCCCGGGATCTGGAGATGGTGAAACATATTGTCTTTCCGAACATGCATCAGACCGGCATGTTCCACCTTGAAAAAAGCACACCGGAAGTGCCTGTCTACTACACGCTCATATCTTCCGGCGCTCCGGTTGTCCATACGCCGGTCAGCAATGGACTGGAGATCCGTCAGGAATTGCTGAACGAAGAGGGCGAGGCTGTCACCGAGGCCAGACAGGGCGATTTGCTCCTGCTGCGCACCATGGTAAAGGGCAAAGCCAGCAATGTGGTGATACAGAGCCTTCTGCCGGCAGGACTGGAGGTGGAAAATCCGCGTCTTGATACCACGGAGGAACTGAACTGGGAGTGGGTTGACAGGCAGAATCCGCTTGATGGGCATCAGGATCTGCGCGATGACCGGATTCTCGTTTTCACCGAGCTGAACGACGACAAATGGCACACCAGCTACAGCGTGCTCCGCGCCGTCTCTCCCGGCATCTTCACCATGCCGCCGCCCCAGGCGGAGGCGATGTACAATCCTTCCCTGCGGGCAACCGGTACAGCAGGTTCCCTGAGGATCCTCAAAAAGTAAGAAAGAAAAAAGAACGGGGGCATGGCGAAAGCCATGCCCCCAAGTTTTTCCTGTTTTAGGAATTCAAAAGCTTACCGCTCTTTCTCCTCCCCCAGCAGCAGCCGTTCCAGTCTGGGCAACACATCGCCCAGTTCATAACGCTCCACAATGGTCTTCCGGGCGGCTTCCCGCAAAGGACGCAGTTCGTGCTGCCGCTCCAGCGCGCTTAAAACGGTTTGGGCTATGGCGCCAGGCGAGAAGAAATCGCAAAGCAGGCCGTTTTCTCCGTCGCGAATGACCTCCCGCACCGGCCCGGTATCCGAAGCCACCACCAGACAGCCGCAGGACATGGATTCCAGCATTGACCAGGAAAGGACAAAGGGCCGTGTAAGGTATACGTGCACGCTGGAATGGCACAGAAGATGACGATACTGTCCATAGGGCAGACTGCCCACAAAGTGCACGCGGTTCATGGGCAAAGCCACCCGCGACAGCATATATTCCTTCCAGGTTTTGCCATCCCCCCGCGGACTGCCGTAGCAGACGCGATCCGTTCCGGCAATCACCGCATGCACTTCAGGGTTTTTCTCCAGTATCACGCCCAGCGCCTCAATAAACTGGGGAAAACCACGGTAGGGCTCCATGCCGCGGGTGGCATAGGTCACGATGGGCGCCCCGGATGGCAGCTCCAGGCCGGGTATGTCCAAGAGCTCGTCCGAAGGCCGGAAATAGCCGGTTTCAATGCCGTCATGCAACACAATCAGACGCTCCCGCAAATTTTCCGGGAACTGGCGCTTCTGCCACTGGCTGGGCGTAATGCACAGGTCGCAGGTAAGCAGATCGTTGGCCATGACCGTGTTGCGCAGACGAAGCTCGGCACGGCTGCCCACGGAAGGCTCCTGACCGCCAAAACGGGCATTGTCACCCGCAGGATCGTAATACCACTCGAAATAACCGGCCAGACGGGCTTCGGGAAACACGTCGCGCAGAAACCAGGTGCAGCCCCAGCCGGAGGCTCCGTACACCACGTCGGGCACAAAGCCACGCCGCCGCAGTTCCGCGCAGGCGCGCAGCGCGGCTTCGGCATGGCCTTCGGCGCGGCGCAGTCCGCCAAAGATTCCCGGTTCCTCTTTTTCGCCTGGCGACTTGTAGAGCATGCGCTGCACGCCGGGAATCTGCCAGTCCTTGCGGTCATTGGCGGTCACAAAGACCACATGATGCCCCTTTTGCGCCAGCACCCGGGCAATATGGCGGAACTGGGCCGGAAAGTTGGGATGAATGAAAAGAATATTTTTCATGGGGCACTACACTTCGATTCGTTGCGCAATATCCGTTTCGGAAAAAGGAGCGATCGTGATGGCGCTCACCGACTCGCCGCAGCGCGCCATGACGGTGACCTCCGCAAGTTCGCGTCCCTTGCCGTATCCGGCGACAATCGCCGCAGCCGTTTGCAGGGCCTCCATACCGGGATTTCCGCTCACGAGCCCCACAGGCCCCGCGCAGCTGCGCGCCTGCAGCAGCGTATCCTCCGGCCGGGCCAGTTTCCGCAGCTGATCGTTGCCTTCCTGATTGCGCCCCACAGTCAGCCACAGGCCCGGCCCCAGATGGAAGCGCCGCCCTGCCCGCAGCAACTGGACATCGTTCAGCGTCGCGTCCGGAAGGTCCTCCAGCAGCGCTTTCAGACGGCCGACAAAGGATTTCTCCGTCAGCAGGCAGCCGCCGCCCGAACTGGGATACTCGCGCAGGCCCCACTTGCGGGCAAGTTCCTCCTGACGGCGGCGGCTTCGTCCCTGAATGTCCAAAAGCCGGTTTCTGTCCACCTGCCCGGTCTCTTCCATTTCGGTCGGTGGCAGCAGCTTCGCGCTTAAGGGGCGCAGAATCCGTCCGGCTATGCCGGAGGTTTTGGCCACCGCCCGCAACGAGCTCGCGTTCTGGCTCATTGGACGCTGCCCCAATACCTCGCCGGAAAAAAGAAAGTCGAAACCTTCCTCTTCCAGAATTTTTCCCGCCATCCGGAACATGAGCGCGTGGCAGTCAATGCAGGGGTTCAGATTGCGGCCGTAACCGTAGCGCGGATGCTTCAGCATCTCCAGATGTTCCACGCCGATATCACGCACCAGAAGCGGAATGCTGGCCATGGCCGAATACTTGAGCGCCTTGGCCGCGTCAAAAAAGGGAGTGACAAACGTCACTCCCGTCACATCTATACCCTGTTCACGCAAGAGCAGCGCAGCCAGAATACTGTCCAGTCCTCCTGAAAAAAGCCCCAGTCCCTTCATGAGCCCATTCCCTCAAAGCCAATGCCGTCAATTTAAGTAAAAAATACACATAAGTCCCCTCTCAGTGAGGGGGGGATGGCCAAAGGCCAAGGGGGAGTCCCCTGCTATTTTCCAACTCCCCCAGCCGCCTTCGGCGGCAGCCCCCTCAAAGAGGGGGCCAACATTTTCAAGATTGCTTCACATTCAGAGCCCTGTCCAGAAGCTCCAGAGAATGGCAGACCCGGCAGTTGAGACCGGCATGGTTGATGCTGTCCTGCAGCTGCAGCATGCAACCGGGGCAGCCGGTCGCGACAACAGCGGCCTTGGTTGCGGCAATGGAGTTTACTTTTTTAGCGCCGATTTTGAGACTCAAATCGTAATGATAGACGGAAAACGTTCCGCCCAGGCCGCAGCACTTGTCGGCATCCGGCATTTCTACAAACTCGATGCCCGGCAAGGCCTTCAACAAGGCGCGCGGTTCGGCCGTCACCCCAATGTTGCGCAGATGGCAGGGATCATGCCAGGTAACGCGGATCACTTCAGCCGGCGCCGGCGCATGCGCCAATATTTCCTGAATGCCGTACTTCATCAGAAACGGATGGATGTCCATTACCTTGGCCGCCAACTCTTCTCCCGCCTCGCCGCCGATTTTAGCCAAATGGCTGCGCAGCCCGAAATTGCAGGAAGCGCACATGGTCAGCACCGCGTCAACTTTCGTCCGGCTGAGTGCTTCAAAGTTGCGCTGTGCCAATTCCGTAACCACTTCGCCCGATCCCGCGGAAAGAGCCGGCACTCCGCAACAGCCCTGTTCCTTCGGAATGTGGATATTGATCCCGAGCGCCTTCAGCAGATGGATGGCCGCATCACCGATCTGCGGGAACATGAAATTGATCATGCAGCCGGTAAACAGGGCCACATGCGGACGATCTTCAGCTCCGGGAATAAACTCGGGATAGCTGTCACGCAGGAAATGCGGCGCCACCTTTGGAATGGTGCGATCGCGGCGTATGTAGGGCGCGGGGAAACGCAGGCGCAGGCCGCTTTGCTGAGGGATGCGGCGGAACAGCACAGCGGAAAAGAGATGCCCGAAACGCGCCCCAAGCTTCATCAGCCAGGGCCGCCGGAGTACCTGCGTCAACCCGACGCCAAACAGGCTCAAACCTTTTTGCGCGGCTATCTCACGGCGGGTCGCGGCGACGATTTCCTCCACCGGCACCTTGTTGGGGCACTTGTTCGAACAGGAGCCGCACAACAGACACTCGGAAAGATTGCGCATGAAGCGCTCGTCAATTTCCGTCTTCCCCTCCAGCAGCGTCTGGGCCAGTGCCATTTTGCCGCGCGCCACCACCGGCTCGCGCCGTTCCTGATCGTAGACCGGGCAGTAGGCATGGCAGGTGCCGCATTTGACACACTGCTGGATATCGTGCAGATAGTCTTTTAATTTCGGTTGTCTGTCCTTCATTGTCCACCATCCGTTCCGAAGATTTTTCCCGGGTTGAGAATATTGTTGGGATCAAGCGCCCGCTTGATGAGCCGCATGTAGTCAATGACCTTGTCCTTGAGCTCCATGCGCAGATAGGGCGCCTTGGTGATGCCGATGCCGTGCTCGCCGCTGATGGTGCCCCCCAGCTGCAAGGTCGCCTCGAAAATCGCCCGCAGGGCGCGCTCCACCTTCTCATCCATGCCTGGCGTTGCCAAATCCACCATCACGTTGACATGGATATTGCCGTCACCGGCATGGCCAAAGTTGATAATCGGCACGCCGACTTCCGAAGAAATTTTCTCCAGCGCCACGATCATGTCGGGAATACGGCTGCGGGGCACACAGATATCCTCGTTGAACTTGTTGGGATTGACCGTGCGCAGGCTGGGGGAAATGCTGCGCCGCAATTTCCAGATATCATCACTTTCCGCCTTGTTCTGTGCAATCTTGGTGTCCACTACTCCAAAGGGCTGGACAATGGTCAGGATCTGTTGCGCCTGTTTTTCCAGAAGTTCGGGCTCGCCGTCCACTTCCACCACCAAAACCGCCTTCACCTCCTCGGGGATGACGATATTGGTGGCCTTGCGCACCACGTCCAGACTGGTGGAATCCATAAACTCCAGCGTGGTGGGAATGATCCGTCCCAGCACGATATGCGAAACCGCCTGGCTCGCGCCGCGAATGGAATCAAAGGTGATAAGCATGGTCTTCACCGCCGCCGGTTTCGGGATCAGCTTGACAATGATCTGGGTAACCACGCCCAGCGTCCCCTCGCTCCCCACGAAAAGCCGCGTCAGATCGTAGCCAACCACGCCTTTCATGGTACGCCCGCCGGTGTTGATGATGTCGCCGGTCGGCGTTACCACCTCCAGGCCCAGAATATAGTCGCGGGTCACGCCATATTTGACGCAGCGCGGCCCCCCCGCGCACTCCGCCACATTGCCCCCCATGGAGCTGAACTTGAGCGAAGCGGGATCCGGAGGATAAAAGAGGCCATGCGCCTCCACCGCCTTTTGGAAGGTTTCCGTCACCACACCCGGCTCCACCACCGCTATCATGTTGTCTTCGTCAATTTCGAGAATGCGGTCCATCCGCCGGAGCACCAGCTCGATGCCACCCTCAATGGGCAGGCTGCCGCCGGAAAAACCGCTGCCGGAGCCACGCGGCACCACCGGGATCCGGTGGGTATTGGCCAGTTTCAAAATTTCGGCAATCTCCGCCGCATTGTGCGGGTAGATCACCACATCCGGCAAATAGCGCCGCTGGGTGGCGTCAAAGGCGTAACACGTAAGATCGGCGGGTTCGGTGGTCAGATAGTCCGCGCCGACAATCTGCTGCAACTGTTGAAGTATGGCTTTGTCCATCATGATGATAATCTCCGAAAAAAAGACTGCTTGTTATCTGTCAAAAAAACGTTGTTGCAAAATTGTTTTCAGGAGGTCTGCAAAACTGTTTCCGGCGCACCATCCACCGGCAGGTTCTCCTTCTGCCGGCCTTCGGCCATCGCCTGAAAGGCCGCGCATTCCTTGGCACCGCCGATCACCGCCACCATATCCCCCGCCCGGAACAAAAAATCCGCATCCGGATTGGAACGCAGGATGCCGTTGCGCATAATTCCCACCACGCTGGCACCGGTCACCCTGCGGATGTTCAGGCTGCGGATGGTCTTGTCCGCGAAAGGCCCTCCCTCGCCGATCGTCACCCAGCACAGTTCCAGCTGTTCCGACATCCGGAAGAAATCGGCCAGTATTTTCTGATTCTCCGCTTCCGCCCTGCCGGGCATGTGCAGTTCACCACGCAGGTCGTTGGTCAGTCGGATGACTTCCCCCGCCGGCATATCCAGGCGCAAAAGCGTCTTTCTGAGCATCTCCAGGCCGGTTTCAAAGTCGGGCATGACCACTTCGTGCGCGCCACTTTCATAGAGGCTTCTGAGAATTTCCACGCTGTCGGCGCAAACCACGGTTTCCAGCTCCGGATGCAGGCGGCGGCTTTCCTCCACCACTCTCAGGGCCACTCTCGACGCCGAAATCGTTATCAGCATGATGAGCGCCCGCTCCAC
>JAILGY010000126.1:0-4489 GCA_024696325.1 bacterium
AATCCGGCCACTTCCGCATCGGTAAGGATCTTTGCCGGGCCGCGGTAGCCATGACGGCGATCGTAGCTTTCCAGATTGCCGCGCACGGCTTCCTGCGCGGCTTTCTGCAGCTTCGGATCGAGGGTGGTGAAGACCTTCAAACCACCTTCGTACAGCATCTGTTCGCCATAGGTCCTCTGCAGATAACGCCGTACCTGCTCGCAAAAATAGGGCGCCGGATTGTCGGGCTTCAGGGAGCGTGAACGGAGCTTCACCGGCTCTTTCGCGGCCTCATCCGCCTCGCGCTCGGAGATATAGCCATCTTCCACCATCCGGCTCAGCACGTAACGGCGTCTTCTCAGCGCGCTTTCCAGATTATGGTGGGGAGAATAGCGGCTGGGGGCCTGCGGCAGGCCGGCCAGCAGGGCGCATTCTCCCAGGGTAAGCTGGTTGACCGACTTGTCAAAATAAACCTGGGCCGCGGCTTCCACGCCATAGGCGGTATGTCCCAGATAGATCTGGTTCAGGTAGAGATAGAGGATGCCCTCCTTGCTGAGCGATCGCTCAATGCGCCAGGCCAGCAAAGCTTCCTTGAGCTTGCGGGTGTAGGTTCTTTCCGGCGTCAACAGAAGGCTCTTGGCAACCTGCTGGGTAATGGTGCTGCCGCCCTGCCGGATGCCCTTCGTGCGGTAATTTTTCAAAGCGGCGCGGGCGATGGAATACAGATTGATGCCCTTGTGGTGGAAAAACCGCTTGTCTTCCGCGGCGACAAAGGCATTGACCAGCTGTTTGGGCATGGAGGTGACCGGCAGCACCACCCGCCGCTCCTTGATATACTCCATCATCGGCGTGCCATCCGCGGCGTAGATCGTGGTGATAACCGGCGGGCGGTAATCTTCAAGCCGATCCACCCGCGGCAAAGTCGCCGCAATGTGATGATAGATACCCAGTACCGCGACGCCTCCCACTATGATGGCCAAAAGACCAACAAAAATGAAAAGCAGGGAAATATTCTTAACAATTTTGAAAAATGTTTTCATGGTCCCTCTATCCTTCGCAATGCACCTCCGCATCCAGCAGTTTTCCCGCGGCTTCAAGCAGTTCGGGAGCGGGCGTCACCCGCAAATTTTCCGGAAGCCGGATCACCGCGCTGCCCTTTTCCGGCAGCGTCACCCGGGCAAAGGTTTCGCAATCGCCGGGATACTGGCTCAAAAGCGCGCGGATCCGCCCCAGAACCTCCGGATCCTGAGCGGACTGCGCGTTCAGGGGAAAGAAGACCCGGCGGATCTCGGGCAGGCGGCAATGCGCCAGTTCCAGCACTTCCTCGGCCATAATTTTACTGCTTTCCTCTTCGGCGCTCACCCGTCCCTTCACCACCAGCGGTTCTTCCAGAGTCAGCAGATCACGGCTCTTGGAGTACAGATCCGGGAAAATGATCAGTTCCGCCGTGCCGCTCAAGTCTTCCAGCGTCACCACCGCCATCCGGTCGCCCTTTTTGGTGGTCTTCTCACGTAAAACGGCCACAATGCCGCAGACCATTACCGGCTGCCGATCCGGCAGATCTCTCAGGGCGGCCAAATCGCAACTCCCCAGCCGTTTGACCTGCCCCGCAAAGCGCTCCATTGGATGACCGGTGATGAAGAAGCCCAAAGCCTCCTTTTCGTAGGCCAGCCGGAGCTTCTCCGGCCATTCTTCCACATCCGGCAGCTGTTCGTAACCGGCGGCGCTTTCCTGCATATCTTCTCCGCCAAACAGCGAACCCTGCCCCTGTTCACGCTCGCGCTGGGCGTCCTGTCCCAGGCTGATGGCATGCTCTATGGCCTCGAACTTCTGTGCTCGGTTCCCCTCCAGGCAGTCGAAGGCGCCGCACTTCACCAGCGATTCCACCACCTTCTTGTTGACCTTGCGCAGCTCCACACGTTTGCAAAAATCGTGCAGCGAGGTAAAGGGCCCTGATTCGCGCGCCTCCTCTATCGACTCCAGCGCCGTCTCCCCTACCCCCTTCACCGCGCCCAGCCCGAAACGAATGGCATTGTCCGCCACGGTAAAGGAACGGCGCGAGGCGTTGATGTCGGGCGGCAAAGTGGTAATCCCCATGGCGTGCAGTTCCATGATGCTCTTGTTGACCTTTTCGGTCGATTCCATATCCTCGGTCAGAAGCGCCGCCATGAACTCCACCGGGTAGTGGGCCTTGAGATAGGCGGTCTGGTAGGCCACCAGCGCATAGGCCGCGGAGTGCGACTTGTTGAAGCCGTATTCGGCGAACTTCTCCATCAGGTTGAAGATGTTTTCCGCCTTTTTCAGGTTGAGCCCGTTTTCGGCCACGCCCTTCATGAACTGGTCGCGCTGTTTTGCCATTTCGTCGGCCTTCTTCTTGCCCATGGCCCGCCGCAGCAGATCCGCGCCGCCCAGGCTGTAGTTGGCCAGAATGCGCGCCACCAGCATGACCTGCTCCTGGTAGAGGATGACGCCGTAGGTATCCTTGAGCACCGGCTCCAGCTGCTCGAAATCGTAGACGATCTTTTTGCGGCCATGCTTGCGCTGGATAAAGTCGTCCACCATGCCGGACCCCAGCGGTCCCGGCCGGTAGAGCGCCACCAAAGCGACAATGTCCTCGAAGCAGGTGGGCCGAAGCTTGATGAGCAACTCCTTCATGCCCGACGACTCCAGCTGGAAGACACCGACCGTATCGCCCATGCAGAGCAGCTTGTAGGTCGCCTCGTCGTCGTCCGGAACCAGTTTGAGATCGAAATCCGGCTGGCGCTGCCGTATCAGCCGCACCGCGCCGTCGATAACGGTCAGGGTCTTCAGGCCAAGGAAGTCAAACTTGACCAGGCCGATCTTCTCCACGTAACTCATGGAGTACTGCGTGACCTGATCGCCCGACCTGGGATCGGTGTAGAGCGGCAAATACTCCTCCAGCGGGCGGGGGGTGACCACCACGCCGGCCGCATGGGTGGAGGCATGGCGGTGCAAACCCTCCAGCGACTGCGCCACTTCGAACAGTTTCTTGTAGCGCGGTTCGCTTTCGATGAGCTCCTTCAGGCGCGGCTCGTCTTCCAGTGCCTTCTGCAAGGTCATGTTGAGCTGGGCCGGGATCAGCTTCGCCATGCGGTCGACGTCCGCATACGAAAAGTTGAGCGCGCGTCCGACATCGCGGATCACGCCCTTGGCCTGCATGGTGCCAAAGGTGATGATCTGCGCCACATTGCGGCGCCCGTATTTTTCCCGCACATACTCGATCACGCGCTCCCGGCCGCGCACGCAGAAGTCCACGTCGATATCGGGCATCGACACCCGCTCCGGATTGAGGAAGCGCTCGAACAGCAGCTGGTAACGGATGGGATCGATATCGGTGATGCGCATGGCGTAGGCCACCACGCTGCCGGCCGCGCTGCCGCGTCCCGGCCCCACCGGAATGTCGTGATCCTTCGCCCAGTTGATGAAATCGGCAACAATCAGGAAGTAGCCGGGGAAACCCATGCTGACAATGCACTCCAGCTCCTCGGCAAGCCGCGCGCGGTAGGCCTCCTTGTCCTCCTCGCCAAAGGAGGGGCGCACGGCGCGGATCTCCTCGAAACGCTCCTCCAGTCCGCTGCGGGCGCTCTCCCGCAAAAGCTTCTCCAGATTCTGGCCTTCGGGAATGGTGAACTGCGGGAAATGGTAGGTACCCATCGGGATGGCGAAATCCCGGCAGCGTTCGGCGATAAGCAGCGTGTTGTCGCAGGCTTCCGGCAGATCGTCAAAGAGCTTGCGCATATCCTCCGGCGGCTTGAAGTAGAAGCCGTCGTTGGCGAAACGCATCCGGTCGGGATCGTCCATCGTCTTGCCGGTCTGGATGCAGAGCAGCACCTCGTGGGCATAGGCGTCGCCGCGGTCCAGATAGTGGCAGTCGTTGGTGGCGACCAGCGGCAGATTCTGTTCCTTCGCGATTTGGATCAGCGCATCGTTGACCAGGGTCTGTTCGGGGATCAGGTTGCGCTGCAGTTCCAGAAACAGACGGCCGTTGTCAAAGATGGAGGCCATTTCCGCGACGCGTTCCCGGGCGCGCTGTTCCTCGCGGCCGACGATAAGCCGCGGGATCTCGCCGGCAAGGCAGGCGGTCAGTGCGATAAGGCCGCGGTTCTTCTCCTTCAGCAGTTCCCAGTCAACCCGCGGGCGGTAGTAGAAGCCCTCGCGGTAGGCCGCCGACACCAGGGCGCAGAGGTTGTGGTAGCCCTCCTCGTTTTCGCACAGCAGCACCAGATGATGCGCGGCCTCCGCCGACTTGCGAGCCCCGCCGTGGTCGAGGCGAGAACCGGGCGCCACGTAGACCTCGCAGCCCAGGATAGGCTGAAGCCCCGCATTCTTCACCTTCAGGTAGAAATCCACCGCGCCGAACATGTTGCCGTGATCGGTGATCGCCAGCGCCGGTATGCCGTACTCGTGGGCGCGCTCCACCAGACGGTTGATCTTGATGGCGCCGTCCAGCAGGCTGTATTCCGTATGCAGGTGCAGATGCACAAAACTG
>JAILGY010000140.1:0-2943 GCA_024696325.1 bacterium
TCGGCAGGACAGGTCATCTGCAGGGAACGAATGTTGCGGTAGAGGACCATCCGGCGGCGTACCTCCTGATTGGGAGCCACCGCCAGAACCGGCACAGTGGGACGGTACTTGGCCACCAGCATGGCCGTGCGTCCAGTCTGGGTGAAGATCAGGATTGCCTGCGCCTTCACCTGCTCGGCGATCTTGCAGGCCGCCCGCGCGATGATCTCGGAACGATCCGTCGGTTTCTCCTTCCAGAGGTAGGGCTGCAGCAAAAACTCCGGATGGGTTTCCACATCGTCGGCCACCAGTCCCATCATCTCTACCGCCTCCAGCGCATGTTCGCCCACCGCGGTCTCTCCGGAGAGCATGACCGCGTCGCTGCCGTCGAGAATGGCGTTGGCGATGTCGGAGGTCTCCGCGCGCGTGGGACGGGGATTGCGGATCATGCTCTCCAGCATCTGGGTGGCGGTGATGACAGGTTTGCCGACAAAGTTGCAGGCCCGGATAATGCGTTTCTGGATCAGCGGTACTTTTTCCGGATTCATCTCCACACCCAGGTCGCCGCGTGCCACCATAACCGCATCCACCTCGCGCAGAATGGCCTCAAAATCATCCAGGGCCTGCGGTTTCTCAATTTTCGCCACGATGGGCACCCGCATGTCGCCCATCAGCGCGCGCAGTTCACGCACATCGGAGGCCTGCCGGACAAAGGACTGCCCGATATAATCCACACCGTGCCTGAGGCAGAAGGCGAGATCGCTGCGGTCTTTCTCCGTAACCGCCGGCGTGGAAACTACGGTGCCCGGCAAGTTGATCCCCTTGTGGTCGCGCAGCGTTCCACCCACCACTACCTGGCAGCGGACTTCATCGCCCGAAACGTCAAGGACCGTCAATTCCATGTTTCCGTCATCCAGCAGAATCCGCTCTGCGGGGCGCACATCCTTGGGCAGGCCGGCATAGGTGGTGGAAAAGAGGCCTTCCTTCCCCAACACGTTGCGGGTGGTGATGGTTACCTCCGCGCCGGGTTCCAGATTCATCGCTCCGTTTTCCATCAGGCCGGTGCGGATCTTGGGACCCTGCAGATCGCCCAGGATGGCAACGGCGAAGGGCCAGTTTGCCGCCTCGTCCCGGATAATGGAGATGAGTTCCGCCTTTTCTTCCTGAGTGCCATGCGAAAAATTCAGCCGGAACACATCCACGCCGCCGTGCATCAGGGAACGAATCATGTCGCGGCTTTCCGAAGCCGGCCCCAGGGTAGCAACTATCTTGGTACGACGTTTCACTGTGTTTTCCTCCTTATAAAAAACTGAGCAAAGTTAGAATCTCTCCTAAATTAATAAGGCTGGCCTGTAGCAAATGTCTGTCTCTGCCTTACGCGGACGCCTTGCAGACATCCACCCAGGCTTTGCTTTCCGAACAGCGTTCCAGTTCCGCGCAGCTCAGCTCGATGGCGCTGTGGGCGTCTCCGCAGGCCGGATAGACGGTCGGATATTTTTGCAAAGAGACATCCAGATAGACGGTTATTCCCGGCTTGACGCCAAAGGGACAGACGCCGCCGACCGCATGACCAATGAGCTGTTCCGCGTCCTCCGCCCTGACCATTTTGGCCTTGGTGCCGAACTGCATCTTGTACTTGGCGTTGTCGATACGGACATCGCCCGCGGTCACCAGCAAAACCACCTGATCGTTAACCACAAAGGACAGTGTTTTGGCGATGCGGCCCGGCTCGCAGTGCAGCGCTTCGGCCGCCAGCTCCACCGTGGCGCTGGAAGCCTCAAAGGTCAGGATGCGATCCGCCATTTCATACCGCCCAAGCCAGGCGCGGGCCTTTTCCAGAGACATATGTTTCCCCCCTTCCCCTGTGACAATACTTTTGCTGCGAAAATTCTTTCGCGACGCAAAGCGGCGCGTTGTTTTCTTCAAGGATGATATTTTTTAAAACATTGGCCGTTTCGAGAAAAGCTCTTTTCAAGAAGAAAGTAATGCGGATAATCAAGGTGTCCAATATTGGGCCTTTTTGAAGCGGAGTGCGCAAAGATGACGGAAAAAGAAAAAATGCTCGCCGGTCTCCTCTACGATGCAGCGGCTCCGGAACTTGTGGAAGCGCGTGCCCGGGCGCACGATCTTTGCCATGAGCTGGCGCTTGTCCGGCCTTCAGATACCCGCGCAATTGAGCGCATTGTCCGTTCCCTTCTTCCTCATGCGGGTGAGAATTTTTCGATAACGCCGCCCTTTTTCTGTGATTATGGCTGGAATATCACTCTTGGACGAGATTTTTACTGCAACACCGGCTGCGTCATTTTGGATGTGGCGCCGGTAAGCATTGGCAATGGGGTGCTGTTTGGTCCTGGTGTCCAGATCTATACGGCCGCCCATCCGCTCGATCCGGCACTCCGGGCGCAAGGTCTGGAGCTGGCCGCCCCCATTCGGATAGGACATCAAGTCTGGCTGGGCGGACAGACGATTCTCTGCCCGGGTGTCAGCATTGGCGACAAGACGGTCATAGGCGCCGGCAGCGTGGTAACCCGCGACATTCCCGCTGGTGTACTCGCCGCAGGCAATCCCTGCCGGATAATAAAAAGTTTGCAAGAATGATTTGTTCCTTTTGACAGCGGATCCAGGTAAATATACTTTGGAAGAAACAGGGAGAAATATAATGGAACAAGCTGAATACACATGGACAGGCTTTTACTCGGAGTTTGCTGACAAACTGCTGAGATATAAAAATGATCGATCGACGCTGATTGCGAAATTACAGAAAATCTACGAAGTCATCAAAATCAAAATGCCCAAGCTTGATACTAATGGTGTGTCTAAAGACATCGATCCGTTCACAGTACTTGGTCTTTTTAACAAGGGTATTACTGATACCAATAGGAAAAATATCATTACCGGAATAGCATCAGAGTTTGGCGTTAAAGCAGAAATACCCGAAGATTTCGCTGGTATTCCAGTATTGAA
>JAILGY010000209.1:0-2076 GCA_024696325.1 bacterium
GGCAGTTGAAGGAACTGGGCAAGCCCTTGCTGCGTCAGGTGACGCATCATGCCCAAATTCATTCCGGTTCTTCCGGTAAAACACCGCAGACGGATTCTCCGTAAAAAGGAAAAAGATCGGGGGCTGTACCCGGTCAGGGGACTCCCGGTTTGGTCATGCGGTGGACATCCAGCGCCGTTTCAAGGAGCCTTTCGTCGAGTATCTGCTGTTTGAGCGCCAGTTCGCGTATGGTCTGGCCGCTTGCGGCCGCCTCCTTGGCCAGCGCGGCCGCGCGATCGTAGCCGACAAGCGGCGAAAGCGGCGTGGCCAGCATCAGGCTTTTCTCCACCAGTTCCGCGCAGTGGGCGCGGTCAACTTCCAGATTGGCAAGGCAGCGTCCGGTAAACAGCCGTACCGCGTTGGCAAGCAAAGTGACCGATTGCAGCACGTTGTGGATAATCACCGGAATCATCGTGTTCAGTTCGAAGTTGCCGCTTAAGCCCCCGATATTGACCGCCGCGTCGTTGCCGATGACCTGCGCGCAGACCTGCAGCAGGCTCTCCGCCATCACCGGATTGACCTTGCCCGGCATGATGGAGCTGCCCGGCTGGACCGGCGGGATCCTCAGCTCGCCCAGTCCGCAGCGTGGGCCGCTGCCCAGAAAGCGAATGTCGTTGGCAATCTTGAACAGGGACACGGCGGCCGTTTTCAGCGCGCCGCTGACCAGTACCAGGGCATCACGCGCTCCCTGCGCTTCGAAGTGGTTGATTGCCTCCCGGAATTCGATGCCGGTATCTTCGGCAAGGTGCCGGATAACTTTCGCGGCAAATTCGGGATGGGTGTTGAGTCCGGTGCCCACCGCGGTTCCGCCCAGCGGCAGCTCGCGCAGCTGAAGGGACGCCGTGGCGATCCGTTCGCCCGCCAGCTCTACCTGGCGGGCATAGCCGGAAAAGACCTGTCCCATGCGGATGGGGGTGGCATCCTGCAGGTGGGTGCGGCCGACCTTGACCACATCGTCGAAGGCGTGTGCTTTTTCCCGCAGCGTGTCACGCATGGCGGAAAGCACGGGAAGCAGATCGGTGGCGATGGCGCAGGCTGCGGACACGTTGGCGGCACTGGGGATCACATCGTTGCTGGACTGGCCGAAGTTGACGTGATCGTTGGGATGCACCGCAAGGGCGGGGTTGAGCTGGCGGGCCCGGTGGGCGATCACCTCGTTGGCGTTCATGTTGGTGCTGGTGCCGGAGCCGGTCTGGAAGATGTCCAGCACAAAGTGCTTGTCCAGCACGCCGTCCGCGACCTCCTGAGCCGCCTGCGCCACGGTTTGCGCGATGTCCGGGGCCAGCAGGCCCAGTTCCTCGTTGACTTCGGCGGAGTAACGCTTTATCAGGCCCAGAGCGCGCAGGAAGGCGCGCGGAAAGCGAAAGCCCGACACCGGAAAGTTGAGCGCCGCACGGGCGGTCTGCGCGCCATAGAGCATCTCTTCCGGAACTTCCATTTCCCCCATGGAATCTCTTTCGATACGGTTTGCCATTGTTCGATCCTCCTTTGAAAATTATGGAATTTTGAAGTTTTCTCAGCTTCGAGGCAATATTTTTCCGCCTTGCTGTTCAACACCCTTCCCTCCTTTAGAGGGGAAGGGCAGGGATGGGGGAAAAGCAGTCTGTAATCGCTCCCCACTCTCACCCCTCCCCCCGCAAGCGGAGGGAGGGGCACCAATTTGTCGATTTCAATGAGGTTTTCTTAACTTCGAGGCAATATTTTCGCCTCGCTGTTCAACACCCTTCCCTCCTTTAGGGGGGAAGGGCAGGGATGGGGGGAGAAAAATCGGGGAGGATAAAAAAGCCCCGGATACTTGCCTTTCGTCATCCGGGGCTTTGGTTTTACTACAGTTCTTCCTGAAAGTTTTCAGGAGCTTCGCTTAAAAAATCTTATTTGAAATAGCGATCCAGCAGACCCTTGAAGGCCTTGCCGTGGCGGGCCTCGTCGCGGGCCATTTCATGGACGGTGTCATGGATGGCGTCGAGATTCAGCTCCTTGGCGCGTTTGGCCAGATCGGTCTTGCCGAGGGTGGCGCCATTCTCGGCATCCACACGC